>NZ_CDWTMO010000105.1:0-14847 GCF_977946435.1 Frankia sp. CgKIO3
AGATCAAATGATCAACTTATTTAATGACGATCCCAAAGTCGTATTTATGCTGGTCACGAGGGTGATCTCCTGGTCGGGATAGCGGCGTGGCGGCGTAAGGCTCGAGCGGTGTTGGCGAAACCAGCGAACCGGAGCATGCTGATCACCAGGGTGCGGAGAGCAGCCAGGACCTGGGGACCGCTGCCGGTGCGAGCCCGATGCGGGCCCTCACCCAACGTGACGCCATTAAAGCCGGGAGTCGGGTTTTTCGGGAGACGACGTCGGCATCGATGCCGAGGGCGATTCCGCCGCCGTCCCACGCCGCCCCGCTCCCCATCCGAATGTGGATCAACCAGCCCCAGTGACGATCGAGACCGAGAATGCGCTGCCAAGAGCCGACCCGCCCGCGGGAAACGTCCGGGTGGCGCAGGTCACCTCGGCGAGGCGCGCGGGTGGCGACACTGGCGTGGTCCGGCCCGGACGTGTGTTTCGTCGGGGTGCGCGCCGTTTGGTCCGGTTGCCGACATTGACACGAGCTGGCGTGCGGGGGCATCCTGGCCGGGCAGCACCTCGTTCGGTGAGGCGTCTGCGCGGACATAGGCCACTGACCTTGAACGTCGAGAGACGCCCCGGGTCAGGACAGCTCTCCCCGGGCTAAGGGGTGAGCCCAAGTGGCTTCCCGGTGGGGATTACGCCGCGCAGTGCCAAAGCTCTGACGAGGAGGGGTGCTCGGTGTCGCCCGGCTTCGGCCGGGTGTGGTTGTCGCGGTCACCCCGCCTGGACTAGTCGCGCCTGCGGGCGCCTGGTGGGAGGGGGGTGGCGGGATGAGTCCCGGCCATAGTTGCCGTCTGTCCTGGGCTGACTCGGTGACCCCCGTCGCCTCGGTGACCCCCCTCGCCTGAGCCTGCCCCGTCAGACTGATGATCTAGCCGAGCAGTCCCGTCGCAGGTGAGACGACCACGTCGGGCGGCATCAGCCAGCTGCGCACCGTCGGGAGGTCGTTGCGCAGCGGCTGCCGCCCCGGCCTGACCCTGCCGACACAACCATGCGGGCGGACGCGGATGCCGTTCGCGGCCCGGGAAGCTGACGTGATGACTGTCGTGGAGAACGCGTTTTACGCCGCCGACCGGCGCTTGGCGCGGCCGGGCTCGCTGGGCGAGACCTACCAGTTGCTGCGGGACCGCCGGGGCCGGAACAAGCAGGATCTGGCGTGGATCGGTCTGGTCCACCCGGACGAGCGGGAGATCGCTTCGATCGCGGCCGAGTTCGACCTGCACGAGCTGGCGATCGAGGACGCGGTGCAGGCGCATCAACGGCCGAAGCTGGAACGGTACGGCAAGACCCTGTTCGTGGTGTTGCGGGCCGCCCGCTATGACGACGCGCGGGAAGAGGTTGACTTTTCCGAACTGCACGTCTTCGTCGGGGACGACTTCGTCATCACAGTTCGGCACGGGGATGCGCCGGATCTGCCTCGGGTGCGCCGGCGGATGGAGTCCGACCCGGAGCTGTTGGCCCACGGCCCGGAGGCGGTGTTGTACGCAATCCTGGACCGGGTCGTCGACAATTACGCCCCGGTGGTGGACGGGTTGGTGAACGACATCGACGAGATCGAGACCGAGGTGTTCAGGGGAGATCCGGCGGTGAGCCGGCGCATTTACGAGCTGTCCCGTGAGGTCATCGAGTTCCAGCGGGCGGCCAAGCCGCTGCTGGGCATGCTGGACGCGCTGGCCGCGGGGTTCGCCAAGTACGGCGTGGACCCCGAGCTGCAGCAGTACCTGCGGGACGTGTCCGACCACGCGGTGGGCGTGGTGGAGCGAATCGAGGGGTTCCGCCAACTGCTGGCGAACATCCTGACCGTCAACGCCGCGCTGGTCGGGCAGCGGCAGAACGAGGAGATGAAGACGCTGACCGAGTCGAGCCTCGCGCAGAACGAGGAGGTCAAGAAGATCTCGGCCTGGGCGGCCATCCTCTTCGCGCCCACCCTGATCGGCACTGTGTACGGGATGAATTTCGAGACCATGCCGGAACTGAGCTGGGAGTTCGGGTACCCGTTCGCGCTCGGCCTGATGGCCTTGGTGTCCATTATGCTGTACGTGATCTTCAGGCAGCGGCGATGGCTGTGACCAGCGCGAGGAGGACGAGGGCGTCGGCTGGCCCACGTATCGTGAGGTTGCCGCCGGTGTGGATTGCACAGCCCGCTCCGGCTTCCTCGAACAGCCGGTTACGTATCGCCCCGCAGGCTCGTGAGCGGCGGCTCGTACGCGGAAACTGGGGCGTATGGCGAGCGGCAGACTGCGGATCTACCTCGGCGCGGCGCCGGGGGTGGGCAAGACCTACGACATGCTCTGTGAGGCTCAGCGGCGCAAGGCACGCGGAACGGACGTCGTGGTCGGGCTGGTGGAGACCCATGGGCGACCGCGGACCACCGCGTTGCTGGACGGATTGGAGATCATGCCCCGCCGCACGGTCTCCTACCGCGGTGCCACCTTTACTGAGATGGACGTGGATGCGATCCTGGCCCGCGCGCCAGCGGTGGTGCTCGTCGACGAGCTGGCGCACACGACCGTCCCGGGGTGCCGGAACGCCAAGCGTTGGCAGGACGTCCACGAGCTGTTGAACGCGGGCATCGACGTGCTGTCGACGTTGAACATCCAACATCTGGAGTCGCTCAACGACGTCGTGGAAAGGATCACCGGAGTCCCGCAGCGGGAGACCGTGCCGGACGCGGTGGTACGCGCCGCCGAACAAGTCGAACTGGTCGACATGACACCGGAGGCGCTGCGGCGGCGGATGACCCACGGCAACATCTACGGCCCAGACAAGATCGACGCCGCGCTGGGCAACTACTTCCGGGTCGGCAATCTGACCGCGCTGCGGGAGTTGGCACTGCTGTGGCTGGCCGACAAGGTGGACGAACAGCTCGATCACTACCGCACCGAGCATCAGATCTCCGGCATCTGGGAGACGCGGGAGCGGGTGGTTGTCGCACTGACCGGCGGCCCTGAGGACGACACACTGATCCGCCGGGCGGCGCGGATCGCGGATCGCGCCAAGGGTGCGGACCTGCTTGCGGTCCACGTCACCCGATCCGATGGCCTGGCCGGTGCGTCGCCCGCGCATCTGGCCCGGCAGCGGGTGTTGGTGGAGAGCCTGGGCGGCAGCTACCACCAGGTGGCCGGGGACGACATTCCCATCGCGCTGCTGGAATTCGCCCGAGCGGAGAACGCGACCCAGCTCGTGCTCGGCGCGAGCCGGCGCGGCCGGCTGGCCCACATGATCGACCCTGGTATCGGCGTCACGACAACGAAACTGTCCGGGCCGATCGACGTGCACCTGGTCACCCACGAGGAGGTGGGCAAGGGGCGGCTGCTGCCCCGCCGGGCCCGTGAGCTGACCCTCCGGCGGCGGCTTGCCGGTGTCTTGGCCGCGGTCGTGCTGCTGCCGCTGCTGACCCTTGCGTTGACGCACCAGCGGACCGATCTCAACCTGACCAGCAACGTGCTGGGGTTCCTGATCGTGGTGGTCGCCGTGGCGCTGGTGGGCAGCCTGCTGCCGGCGTTGCTGGCCGCGCTTGGCGGCTTGCTGCTGCTGAACTACTACTTCATCCCACCAACACACCGCTTCATCATCGCCGAGAGTAACAACATGCTCGCACTCCTGGCGTTCCTGGCGGTTGCGGTGATGGTGAGCAGCGTGGTCGACCTGGCCGCCCGGCGGACCAGCCAGGCGGTACGCGCTACCGCGGAGGCGGAGATGCTCTCGACCTTGGCCGGGAACGTGCTGCGTGGCGAGCAGGCGCTGCCGGCACTGCTCGCGCAGGTGCGGGAGAGGTTCGGGCTGACCTCGGTCGCCCTGCTCGAACGCGCAGCCGAGGGCGGTCAGAACGGCGCCCACAAGGCAGACCGTCACGGCTGGCGGGTAGTCGACAGCGCCGGGCCCGACCCGTGCCTACGGCCGGACGAGGCCGACACGGAGGTACCGGTCAGCGAGAACCTGACGTTGGTCCTGCGGGGCCGGCCGCTGCCCGCGGCGGACCGCCGGGTACTCACCGCCTTCGCCGCGCAGGCCGCGGTCGCCCTCGAACAGCGGCGGCTGGCCCAGGTGGCAGCGGAAGCCGGGCCACTCGCCGAAGCGGACCGCACCCGCCGCGCCCTGCTCACTGCCGTCAGCCACGACCTGCGCAGCCCGCTCGCCACGGCCTCGGTGGCAGTCGCGAACCTACGCAGCAACGAGGTCGAGTGGAGCGCCGAGGAGCAGGCGGAACTGCTCGCCACCGCTGAGGAAGCGTTGGACCATCTGGCCCGGCTGGTGGAGAACCTACTCGACATGAGCCGGTTGCAGGCTGGACGCCTGAGCGTGTTCCCCGCCCTGGTCGGGCTCGACGACGTGATTCCCGGCGTGCTGCGCGACCTGGGCCCGGCAGCTCGCGACGTGGCTGTGACGGTCCCGGACGACCTTCCGCTGGCCTACGCCGACCCGGCGCTGCTGGAACGGGTGATCGCCAACCTGCTATCCAACGCGACCCGCTATTCACCCCCGGGCCAGCCCCCGCTGATCACCGCTAGTGCGTTGCGCGACCGGATCCAGCTGCGGGTCATCGACCGCGGGCCTGGACTGCCCGCGGAGGACCGTGACCAGGCGTTCACGCCGTTCCAGCGGCTGGGCGACACCGACAACGACAGCGGCATCGGGCTGGGCCTCGCGCTCTCCCGGGGCCTGACGGAGGCGATGGGCGGCACCCTGACGCCGGAGGACACCCCCGGCGGGGGCCTGACCATGGTGGTAACGCTGCCGGTCGCGACGGTCGGCGGGTCCGCCCAGCCGGCGGGCGGTGCGGTCCTCAGATCGCGGGACGGTCAACAGACAACGAGGTCATAGTTTGACGATGAGGTCATGGCTGGACAACGAGGTCACATGTGGATAACGAGGTCATGGCTGGAACCGGTAGCCCATGCCTGGCTCGGTGATGAGGTGGCGGGGCTGTGCCGGGTTGAGTTCAAGTTTGTGGCGCAGCCGGCCGATGTACTGGCGCAGGTAGTGGCTCTGCTCCTTGGGGGCGGGACCGCCGGCCCGGGGCAGCAGATCCCGGTAGGTCAGTAGCTTTTCGGGGTGGCGGACCAGGACGTCGAGCAGGTGCCATTCCGTGGGGGTGAGCCGGACCTCGGCGGGGCCGTCCGGGCGTGCGCTGTCGGGTTTGCGGGTGACGCGCCGTGCGTCGAGGTCGATCAGATAGTCACCCAGGGCGACGGTGAGCGGTTCGGTGGGCGGCGGGGTGCGCCGGACGACGGCGCGCAGCCGGGCGAGCAGTTCGTCGACCCGGAAGGGCTTGGTGACGTAGTCGTCGGCACCGGCGTCCAACGCTACGATCTTATCGCTGCTGCCGGCGCGCCCGGAGAGCACGATGACCGGGGCGGCGGTCCAGCCGCGCAGGGCGTGGATGACGTCGACGCCATCGAGGTCGGGAAGCCCCAGGTCGAGCAGGATGATGTCGGGTTCGTGTTCGGCGGCGGCGGCGAGCGCGCGGCTTCCGTCCGCGGCGACGGTGACCTGGTAGCCGCGGGCGCGCAGGGTGATGTGTAGCGCGCGGAGCAGCCGTGGGTCGTCGTCCACCACGAGCACGCTGGTCACGCGTCATCTCCCGGCAGTAAACCGGGCGGTACGGCAGGCAGGGTGCGAATCATCGTGAGGCCTCCGCCGGGGGTGTCCTCGGGGCTGAGCGTCCCGCTACCTGGTCGTCTTGTCGAGGGCCAGGTTCAGGGCGAGGACGTTGACCGTGGGTTCGCCCATGAAGCCCAGCGCCCGGCCGTCTTCGTGGTCGTGGACCAACGCGCGGACCGTGGCCGGGTCGAGGCCGCGTTCCTTCGCGACCCGGTTCACCTGCAGGTAGGCGTAGGCCGGGGAGATGTCGGGGTCGAGGCCGCTACCGGAAGCGGTGACCGCGTCCGCCGGGACCGGGTTGTCCGTGCCCTTACCCGGCCCCTTGATCGGCACAGTGATGCCGGCCGAGTAGTCCTCGCCGGGCTTGGTGCACTCGACCTTGACGCCCTGGTACGTGGCGACGAAGGGCGCGGCCGGGCACTCCTCGTTGATGCTGACGGCCCGGGTGACCGGTCCGGTGGTGCCGCCGGTCCGGAACACCGACAGGACCGCGCCGACGCCGTTCGCGGTGCAGAAGGGACGCCGGCCGTCGGCCCCTTCCAGGTCACCGATGGCCTTGCTGCGGGCGCAGACCTGGGTGAGCAGGCTCTGGCTGCTTTCGTCCTCGTCCTTGGTGGCCGGGTCGTCGAAACTGTCGACAATGTCTTCCGGGCCGAGGTTGGACGCGGACGTTGACGTCGGATCGTACCCGTCGCCGGCCGCCGACGGGCGGGACTGGAAGTATTTGGGGATCGGGTTGCCCTTGTCGTCGGTGAACAGTTGGCCGATCTCGGCTGAACCGACGATCTGGCCGCTGGCGTTCGTGACGAACGAGCCGTTCGCCTTGTCCTTCAGCCCGGGAAGCTGCGCAATGGCCGTGATGACCAGCGGATAGGCGATGCCGGTGAGCACGGTCAGCACGAGCAGTGCGCGGAAGGCGGCGAGATGCTGCCGCACGAAGGAGGGAAGTCGGGTCGCAGGCATGGTTACCGGGCTCCCGGGATGAACTGGATGACAAGGTCGATGAGTTTGATCCCGACGAACGGGATGATCAGACCGCCGACGCCGTAGATGTAGAGGTTGCGACGCAGCATCGCCGACGCGCTGGACGGGGTGTAACGGACGCCGCGTAGCGCCAGCGGGATCAGGGCGAGGATGACGAGCGCGTTGAAGATGACGGCGGAGAGGATCGCCGACTGCGGGCTGTGCAGCCGCATGAGGTTGAGCGTGTCCAGCCCGGGATAGATCGCCGCGAACATCGCCGGGATGATCGCGAAGTACTTGGCGATATCGTTGGCGATCGAGAAGGTGGTCAGCGCCCCGCGGGTGATGAGCAGCTGCTTCCCAATCTCGACGATCTCGATCAGCTTCGTCGGGTTGGAGTCGAAGTCGACCATGTTGCCGGCCTCCTTGGCGGCCGACGTGCCGGTGTTCATCGCCACGCCGACATCGGCCTGGGCGAGCGCAGGGGCGTCGTTGGTGCCGTCGCCGGTCATTGCGACGAGCTTGCCGCCGGCCTGCTCTCGTTTGATCAGGGCCATCTTGTCTTCGGGCGTGGCCTCGGCGAGGAAGTCGTCGACGCCCGCCTCCTCGGCGATCGACCGGGCGGTCCGCGGATTGTCACCGGTGATCATGATGGTGCGGATGCCCATCCGGCGCATCTCGTCGAACCGCTCACGCATGCCCTGCTTGACGACGTCCTTGAGCTGGATCACGCCCAGGACGCGGGCCGTGCCGCCATCGGTGGCCTCGGCAACGACCAGCGGGGTGCCGCCGGAAGCGGAGATGCCGTCCACGATCTCCCCGGTCTCCGCGGGCACGGTGCCACCAAGATCTCGCACCCAGGTGATCACCGCGCTGGCCGCTCCCTTGCGCACCTGCCGGTTCGGCCCCCCATCGATCGCATCGAGGTCGACCCCGGACATCCGGGTCTGGGCGGTGAACGCCACGAACCGGGCGTGGCTGAGCTTGCCGGGACTACGCTCCCGCAGGCCGTAGGTGTTCTTCGCGTGCACGACGATGGAGCGGCCCTCGGGGGTCTCATCCGCGAGCGAGGACAACTGGGCCACGCTGGCCAGGTCATTCTCCGACGTGCCGCCGACCGGGACGAAGGCCCGCGCCTCCCGGTTGCCAATGGTGATCGTCCCGGTCTTGTCGAGCAGGAGGGTGTTGACGTCGCCGGCGGCCTCGACGGCCCGGCCGGACATGGCCAGCACGTTGCGTTGGACCAGCCGGTCCATGCCGGCGATGCCGATCGCGGACAGCAACGCGCCGATCGTCGTCGGGATCAGGCAGACCAGCAGCGACACCATCACGATCCCGGACAGGCCGTCGCCGTTCAGCGCGCTGGTGTCCGGCACGCCCGGCAGCTGCGCCTTCGAGAAGATCGCCAACGGCTGCAGGGTCGCGACAGCGAGCAGGAAGGTGAGCGCCAGGGCGGCCAGCAGGATGTTCAGCGCGATCTCGTTCGGAGTCTTCTGCCGATTCGCCCCCTCCACCAGCGCGATCATCCGGTCGATGAAGCTCTCGCCCGGCTTCTGAGTGATCCGCACGACGATCCGGTCCGACAGCACCCGGGTGCCGCCGGTCACCGAACTGCGGTCACCGCCGGACTCCCGGATCACCGGCGCGGACTCACCGGTGATGGCCGACTCGTCGACGCTGGCAATCCCCTCGATGACGTCGCCGTCCCCGGGGATGAACTGACCCGCCTCGACGACGACGGTGTCGCCCTGCCGCAGCCGCGGCGCGGGCACCTCCTCGAGCCGGCCGTCGTCGCGCAGCCGGTGGGCGATCGTGTCAGTCTTGGTGCGGCGTAGCGCGTCCGCCTGGGCCTTGCCGCGGCCCTCCGCAACCGCTTCGGCGAGGTTGGCGAACAACACAGTCAGCCAGAGCCAGACCGTGATCAGCCAGCTGAACGCGGTCTCGTCCCGAATCGCCAGGACAGTAGTGAACACCGCGCCGATCTCCACGATGAACATCACCGGGTTGCGCCACAGCGTGCGCGGGTCGAGCTTGCGCAGCGCGTCCGGCGTCGACCGCAGGAGCATCGTCGGGTCGAGCAGCCCCCCCTGTACCCGTCGGGGAGCCGGCGGCGGGGTCGGCGCGGGCGCCGGAACCGGCGTACCCGCAATGGTCGAGGTGGACATCTAGTGCAGACCCTCCGCGAGCGGCCCGAGCGCGAGCGCCGGGAAGAAGGTGAGAGCGACGATGATCACGGTGACGCCGACGAGCATCCCCACGAACTGCGGGCGATGGGTCGGCAGCGTCCCCGCGGTTTCCGGCACCGGCTGCTGTTTCGCAAACGATCCGGCCAGCCCCAACACGAAGACCATCGGCAGGAAGCGGCCGAAGGCCATCGCGAGGCCGAGCGCGGTGTTATACCAGTCGGTGTTCACCGTGATGCCGGCGAACGCCGAGCCGTTGTTGTTCGCCGCCGAGGTGAAGGCGTAGAGCGCCTCGGACAGGCCGTGCGGCCCGCTGTTGAGCATCCCCGCCCGTTCCCCCGGCAGCGCCATCGCCAGGCCGGTGCCGACCAGCACGATGACCGGCATCGTGAGGAAATACAGCGAGGCGAACTTGATCTCTCGACTGCCGATCTTCTTGCCCAGGTACTCCGGCGTTCGTCCGATCATCAAACCCGCGACGAACACCGTGATCACCGCGAGGACCAGGATCCCGTAGAGTCCCGATCCGGTGCCGCCGGGCGCGACCTCGCCGAGCATCATGTTGAACAGCAGCGTCGCGCCACCCAGGCTGGTGTACGAGTCATGGAACGAGTCGACGGACCCGGTCGACGTCAGCGTCGTGGCCGTGGCGAACAGCGCCGAGTCCGGCACACCGAACCGGGTCTCCGTACCCTCCCGGGCCGCCCCGACGGCTGTCGGCACCGTGCCGTGGTGGATCGCCTGGAACACCTCGTTGGCTCCCAGACTGCCCAGCGCCAGCACCGCCATCACCGCGACGATCGCCAGCCCCTGCCGGGTGCTGCCGACCATCTTGCCGAACGTCCGCGGCAACGCGAACCCGATCGACAGCAGCAGGTAGATCTCGAACCAGTTCGTCCAGGAGGTCGGGTTCTCGAACGGATGCGAGGAGTTGGCGTTGTAGAAGCCGCCGCCGTTGGTGCCGAAGTCCTTGATGGCCTCCTGGCTGGCGACCGGACCCCCGGTGACCGCCTGCTCCCCCCCGGCCAGGGTGGGGACCGTGGTGTTCCCGTGGAAGTTCTGGATCGCGCCGCCGGCGATCAGCACGATCGCCGCGAGCGCGCAGACCGGCAGCAGGATCCGCACGACGGTACGGACCAGGTCCACCCAGAAGTTGCCCAGCTGGTCGGTCTTCTTCCGGGCGAAGCCGCGCACCACCGCGATCCCCACCGCGATACCTACCGCGGCGGACATGAAGTTCTGCACCGCCAGGCCGGACATCTGGACCAGATGGCCCATCGTCGACTCACCCGAATAGGCCTGCCAGTTCGTGTTCGTGGTGAAACTGACCGCCGTGTTCCACGCCAGGTCCGGCTTGACCGCCGGCAGGCCCAGCGCCAGCCACAGGTGGTTCTGCACCCGCTGGAACAGGTACAGGAACAGCACCGAGACGAGCGAGAACGCCAGCACGCTGCGTGCATACACCGACCATCGCTGCTCGGCGCCCGGATCCACCCCGATCAGCCGGTAGATACCGCGTTCCACCCGCAGGTGCTTCCCGCTCGTATGCACCCGGGCCATATAGTCGCCGAATGGCCGGTAAGTCAGGGTAAGAGCCAGCACCATCGAGACGATGAAGATGACGCCCGCGGCGTTCGTGCCCATCTAGAACCGCTCCGGGAACAGCAGAGCCGCCACGAGGAAGATCGCGAGGGCTACGGCAAGGATCAGGCCGGCGATGTTCTCCACGATCACAGCTTCTCCACTGCCTTGAGGATTAGCCCGAGTACCGCGAACACCGCAAGGGTCAGCAGCACGAAGACAACGTCACGCACGGAACTCCTGCCTTCTACTTTGGATGAGCTCGGATTTGGATGAGATCGGAGTAAATGCGCCGCCCTGGCTGGCGTCCTGGCCTGATGGCAGCTGCCAGTATCTAGCCCTTGCCGCCAGCGGACCAGCGAAGCTAACGGTCCAATGACGCCCAATCCCGAAAATTCAACACGGTGCTCACACGGCATCCGGCCCGGACGAGATCCGCACCCGCGCAAAACCCGGTGTGCGCAACCCGGATGAGACGCAGAACACCTCTCGGTGGTCCACGGACGGCCGCCCGGGCGGGGAGCAGGCCGGTCCGCCCCGTCTTGTCCAGGTGATCCCCGCGAAGGGTGTCCTGGCGCTACTGTGCGTGCTAATGAGGCGTGGTGGTTACGGCTGGTAGCGGTAGCCCAGGCCCGGTTCGGTGGTCAGGTAGCGGGGTCGGGCCGGGTCGGGTTCGAGCTTGTGACGCAGTTTGTTGATGTAGAGGCGGAGCGAGGAGCTGTCGTCCGCCACGCCGGGACCCCAGACCTGGCTGATCAGCTGCTGATGGCTGATGAGCTTCCCGGGGTGGCGTACCAGTGCTTCCAGCAGCCGCCATTCCGTCGGGGTGAGGCGTAGACCGTCCGGCTTGTCCTCTCCACCGGTCGCGGATGGACCCTCACGACCGCTGCCCGCGCCCGCGTCGGCGTCGGCGCTGTCTCGTGGGCTGATTCGCTTTTCCCCGAGGTCGATCCGGTACCGGCCGAGGTCGACAACGGTCACCGGTTCCGCGCTGGCGGCGCGGCGGGTCACGGCCCGGATCCGGGCCAGCAGCTCGTCGATCGAGAACGGCTTCGTGACGTAGTCGTCGGCGCCGGCGTCGAGCGCGGCCACCTTGTCGTGACCCGAGGCGCGACCGGACAACACGATGATGGGAACCCCGGTCCAACCCCGTAGCCCCTGGATAACCTCAACGCCGTCCATGTCGGGCAAGCCAAGATCCAGAATGACCAGGTCGGGTGGGCACGACGCCGCCTCCGACAGCGCGTGCCGGCCGTCCACCGCTGTGCGTACCTCGAACCCCCGAGCGCGCAGGGTGATCCGCATGGCCCGCAGCAGCTGCGGTTCGTCCTCCACGAACAGAAGACGGGTCATATCCGCCCCGTCCCCTCCAGCCACCTCCGGACCGGCGGCGTCTCCTACCCTGGCATCATCCCTCATCCTCGCCCCCTGCGCCTTCGCCCCTCCGGATCAGAAGAGGGTCAGAGGCTCGGTCGGTATCGGCTGAGTCAGTGCAGCGAGTTCAGGCACACGTACCCGTACGTCATCGTGGAAGCAGCGGGCGAGTAGTAGCGCGTCGGCGTTGTCCGGGGTGTGAATAAATACGGTGGGTGATCGGCCCTCACGCAACCACTCGACGGCAGTGTCAATCCAACGCTGCCAGGAAGGCGCGCAACGCTTCGTCGACGCCCGTCAGGCGGCGTTCGTGCGTGATGGTTTTTGGCAGCTTGATCACGAATCGGAAGCCGGCGTCGGTCTGCTGCGCCCACGAGGCCACGGTGCTCCTGGCCGGAGTCGCATAGAACGTTGTATTCCCTTCGACCGCGTTGCACCAGCTGGCATAGTTCCGCAGGCGTTCGTGAGGCGGGAGCGGCTGCGCCAGAAAGCGCCCTTGCCATGACTTGTGAGTCCATATCGCGCACCCCACATGAAGACGCATGACCCAAGCCCTCCATGAATAAACTGCTCCGAGGAAGCCGGGACCGAGTTCGCCCGCCAAGTCGCGACCGTGCCACAGGTACTGTAGTCCGGGCGCCGAGCCCGCCCCCGGCCTACACGAGCGCGGAGATCATTACCAAGCTCGTCAAGCTGGCCCAGTCGGTGCACCCGGCCTGACCAGACTGACGGGCTGGGCTCCTCGTCGGGGTGCGTACGGCCCGCGCCCGTCCGCCGTGTCGATCCGCGGCTGCCCCGTTCGACCTGGGAGTGAGAGGGTCGAGAGGCGGCCTCGAGATCAAGGAGATCGAAGATGGCGAAGTACATGCTGATCCTGCGAGGCACGGACGAATCTGTCGCGAAGATGATGGAGACGCCCTTCGAGCAGATGCTCGAGACGATGGGCCGCCTCAACGAGGAGATGATCCGGGCTGGCGTGCTCGTCGCCGCCGAGGGCCTGGACGACCCGGCCCAGGGCGTGGTGGTCGACTTCAGCGGCGAGACGCCGGTGGTCACCGACGGTCCGTACGGCGAGACGAAGGAGCTGTTCGGCGGCTTCTACGTGATCGACGTGGCCTCGAAGGAGGAGGCGGTCGAGTGGGCCAAGCGACTGCCGGCGGCTGCCGGCACGAAGTGCGAGATCCGCCGGGTGCCGAGCATCGACGAGTTCCCGCAGGACAACGAGTGGGTCATCAGGGAGCGGGCGTGGCGCGAGCGGACCGGCCAACTCTGATGCCCGCGGCCATCGGCGGCCCGCCGAGCACCGAGTCGGCGCGGCGGGCCGTCGAGGCCGTCTGGCGGATCGAGTCCGCACGGATCGTCGGTGCGCTGGCCCGCTACACCTGGGACTTCGAGCTCGCCGAGGACGTCGCGCAGGAGGCGGTGGCGGAGGCACTCGTCGCCTGGTCGCGAGACGGTGCGCCGGTGAGCCCGGTGGGCTGGCTGCTCGCGACCGCGCGGCGGCGCGCCATCGACAGCTTCCGCCGCCGGTCGGCACTCGACGAGCGGTACGCCATGCTCGCCGGCCAGCTCGCCGAGGGTGAGGCGAGCTCGGGCACGGCGGCCCCGCGGGACCGCTCGGACGACCTGCCGTGGGATCCCGACCGGATCGACGACGACGTCCTCGTGCTGATGTTCGTGGCCTGTCATCCGGTGCTCTCGCCCGAAGCCCGCGTGGCCCTGACGCTACGCGCGGTCGGCGGCCTGGCGAGCGAGGAGATCGCCCGTGCGTTCCTCGTGCCCGTGCCGACGGTCCAGGCACGGATCACGCGGGCGAAGAGGACGATCGCCGCGGCGGGAGTGCCGTTCGAGCTGCCGCCGCCCGAGGAACGGCGCGAGCGGCTCGGCGGTGTCCTGAGCGTGCTATACGTGATCTTCACGGGGGGCTCGACGGCGACGACCGGTGACCGCCTGCTGCGCCCCGAGCTCGCGTACGAGGCGATCCGGCTGGCCCGGATGCTGGCCGCATTGTTGCCCGATGAGCCGGAGGTGCACGGGCTGCTCGCCCTGTTCGAGCTCACGGCCGCGCACTTTCCCGCCCGTACCGGGCCCGATGGCGAGGCGGTGCTCCTGGAGGATCAGGACCGGCGCAGGTGGGACCGGTCGGCGATCCGTCGCGGTCTGGCCGCGATCGGCCGGGCCTCGGCGCTCGGGCGTGGCCTCGGACCGTACGGGCTGCAGGCGGCGATCGCCGCCTGCCACGCGTCGGCGTCCTCGGTGCCGGAGACCGACTGGGAGCGTGTCGTGCTCCTCTACGAGGCGCTCGGCCGCGTGGCTCCGTCACCCGTCGTCGAGCTCAACCGGGCCGTCGCCGTCGCGATGGCGCACGGACCACAGCAGGCGCTGTCTATCGTGGACGAGCTGGTCGCCTCCGACCGCCTGTCGGGGTCGTACCTGCTTCCGAGCGTGCGCGGCGAGCTGCTCGTTCGGCTCGGCCGGACCGCGGAGGCGCGGGCCGAGCTGGAGCTCGCCTCCCGGTTGTGCCGCAACGTCCGCGAGCGGTCGGTGCTGCTGCGCAAGGCTGCTGCGCTGGCGTGATATCCGGCTCTTCGCGGTACGACGAATCTTGTAGTTACGTGGCTACGTGTTGTGGGGTGGACGAGCGTGACGAGTCGGTTGACGCCCTCGGCAGGCTCAGGAACTGACCGACGCAAAGTGGCAGATGCTGCTGCTGCGCTGCCCGCCCCGGAGCTTCACCATCGTCGGGGACCGTACCCAGGCCAGGCACGGGTTCACGGAGTCGTGGCAGGAACGGCTCGAGCGGATCGGGCTCGACCGGATCAACCTGGCTTCCCTGCACATCAACTACCGGACACCGGAAGAGGTCATGGCGCAAGCCGAGCCGGTCATCCGGGCCGTGCTCCCGGACGCCAACGTGCCGACCTCCATCCGCGGCACGGGACTTCTACCCGAACTGGCCCGAGGCCGCCCGAGGTGCTGTCGCGCTACTGCGCACCGAGGCCGGCCGCGCACCACACGGTCCTGCGCTGCGGGCCCTCGTCGGCGAGCTCGCCACCTGCAGCGACCAGTTCCGCACCTGGTGGGCCAGCCACGACGTGCGGCTGCACAT
>NZ_CDWTMO010000106.1:0-14781 GCF_977946435.1 Frankia sp. CgKIO3
ACCTAGGTCGCCGTGGCGTGCCTCGGCCGGGCCCGCGCACGGTTCGGCTGTGGCCCCCGGCCCGCGCGGGTGGCCTGGCTGTTCCGGCCGGCTGGTGTCAGGAGCGTCCCAACAACGCGCGCGGAAAAGCCGTTGCGATGCGCCCCTGGGTCCGCGTAGCGTCACGGGTACACGAGAAGGGAGGTGGTCCAGGCTTTGTGTGCTCATAGGACTCGTGAGGTGGCTGTCCGCTAGCCGGTCTCGTGGTCCTCACCTCTAGCCGGGTGGCCCATGGGCACCGGCACCGGCGAGAACCAGGCAGACACCCGACCTCCGGGCGCCGTCGCAAGTCCCGACGGCCCGCCTCTGCTTCGCGCGGCGGCGGAGCGCCCGGGGGTCGTTCAGTTCCGGATGAATCCCTGTCGTGCCGCCGGATTCCTGTCGTGCTGCCGCGTGACAACCGGTCTCCGGCACGACCGGCCCCGAGCCGGGGAGTCACAGGCAACAACCGGCAATGCTGGCCGAGCGGGCCGCCGAGCGGGCAGGATCTCGGGTATGCCGACGCTCGTCCTGCTCCGCCACGGTGAGAGCATTTGGAACCGCGAAAACCTGTTCACCGGCTGGGTGGATGTTGATCTTTCCGAGAAGGGTGCCAAGGAGGCCACTCGCGGGGGTGAGCTGTTGCGGGAGTCCGGCGTCCTGCCGGACGTGGTGCACACGTCCCTGCTGACCAGGGCGATCCGCACCGCCTGGCTGGCGCTGGATGCCGCCGGGCGCACCTGGGTTCCGGTTCGCCGCACCTGGCGACTCAACGAGCGGCACTACGGCGGCCTGCAGGGCCTGAACAAGGCGGAGACGCTGGAGAAGTTCGGCGCGGAGCAGTTCCAGCTCTGGCGTCGCTCCTACGACACGCCGCCGCCGGAGATCGGTCCGGAGCAGGTCAGCGGGGTGGACGAGCGCTACGATGACCTCGCCCCCGACATCATCCCGCGGACCGAGTGCCTCGCCGACGTCGTCGCCCGGATGCTGCCCTACTGGTACGACGCGATCGTGCCGGACCTGCGGACCGGCCGCACCATCCTGGTGGCGGCGCATGGCAACTCGCTGCGTGCCCTGGTGAAGCATCTCGATCATATCAGCGACACCGACATCGCCGGGCTCAACATCCCCACTGGCATCCCGCTGCGCTATGAGCTGGACGACCAGCTGGGTGTGGTGAGCTCGGGGTACCTCGACCCCGACGCCGCGGCGCTCGCCGCGGCCGCCGTCGCCGCGCAGGGCACCAGGAAGTAGTCGGAAAAGTAATCGAGAAGATAGTCGAGACTAAAAATAGTCGGGACTATAGCCATATAGTCCCGACCGAGTCCTATAGTCCTGACCGGCCCGTGCCACCGTCGCGGGCCATCTCGGGCAGCCGCCATAGCGTCGGCGGGATGCACGCGGGGAACCGTCGGGCCGTGCGTGGGGGCCACGCGCGCGAGGCCGGGGGCGGATCCCCCGGGTGCCCTCACGTGCGGCTGGAATCTCCGGTGACCAGGTAGAGCACCCGGCGGGCGACCGAGACCGCATGGTCGGCGTACCGCTCGTAGTAGCGGCCGCAGAGAGTGATGTCGATCGCCGCCTCCATCCCGTGCGGCCAGGGCTTCTCGATCAGTATGTGGAACAGGGCGCGGTGCAGCCCGTCCATCGCATCGTCGTCGGCCTCCAACTGCTTGGCGAGGTCGGTGTCCCGGCTGGCGATCACCGATCCGGCCTTCGCGACGATGCGCTGCGCGACCTGCCCCATCTCCAGAATGGTCGCACGAAGCTCCGGCGGGATCGCCCGGCCCGGATAGCGCCGACGGGCGACCTTCGCCACGTGCAGGGCGAGGTCGCCCATCCGCTCCAGGTCGGCGACGATCCGCAGCGTGGCCACCATCATCCTCAGATCGGTGGCGACCGGGGCCTGTCGGGCCATCACGTCGAAGGCCCGCTCCTCGATCTCGTTGCGCAGCAGGTCGACCGTCTCGTCTCCGCTGATGACGTTTTCGGCGAGTTGGAGATCGGCGTCGAGGAGAGCGGTGGTGGCCCGGGCCATGGCCGAGGCGACCAGGTTGGTCATCTCGATCAGGGACTGGTTGATGCTATCGAGTTCGTCGGTGAAGGCGTCCCGCACGGACGGCTCCTTCTCATTCGGTGGCGGATCGAGGGGTCAGAGATCCTGAGGGATTGACTTGATCATGATGGTCCTGGGTACTTGCGTCGCTCCGGCTCTGACGATGATGCGGACCTCTCGCTCTCTGGTGAACTTTGGCGATGGGTCTGATGAACAGCTAGCGACGATCGGCGGTGGAGGCTTGCAGAGCAATACCTAGGTGGCATGCGGACACCTAGCATGCGGCGAGTGGGTGACAGGTCGGCGGATGCCATGACAACCGGTACACACCGCATCCGCAGCTCGTGCAGGTCGGCAGGCCGTGCAGGGTGAGTGGACGATGGTGGACGATGACAGCAGTGCCTGGAACAGCCGGTTCGACGACTGACTCGACGACTGACCTGACGACTGGTTCGGCGTCCGGCGGGGACACCGGCGGCATGACGTTGCCGGCGAAGCTCGTGCGTCGGGTGATCGCCGGCCTGCCGACCGGTCTGCTCGTCCTCGACACCGCGGACCGGGTGGTCCTGGTGAACACGGTCGCGCGACGCATGGGTGTGGTCGCCGCCGACGAGATCGCGGTGGCGGAGCTGGCCGATCTCGTCCGGGCCACCCGGCTCGCGGGCAGTGACCAGGAGCGGCAGCTCGAGCTGCCGCCCGTCCCCGAGCCCCCCCTCACCCGTCCCCGACCGGACCAGGAGGGGCTGGCGGTGCGTGCCCGGGCCCGGCTGCTGGACTCGTCCGGTCATGTCGCCGTCATCGTGGATGACATCACCGAGTCGCGTCGGGTCGAGGCCGTCCGTCGGGACTTCGTGGCGAACATCAGCCACGAGCTCAAGACACCGGTCGGTGCGTTGCACGTCCTTGCCGAAGCGGTCGCCGCGGCCTGCGAGGACCCGGTGGCAGTCCGCCGGTTCGCCTCCCGGATGACTCACGAATCGGCCCGGCTCGCCCGTCTGGTTCAGGAGATCATCGATCTCTCCCGGCTGCAGGGCGCCGATCCGCTGCCCAACCTGCGGCCGATGCGGGCGTCCGCGGTGCTCACCGAGGCGGTCGACCGCACCCGGCTGGCAGCGCAGGCCCAGGCGATCTCGGTTGTGGTGATCGGCGACGATGACCTGCCGGTGTGCGGGGACGAGGGCCAGCTCGTGACCGCCGTCGCGAACCTGCTCGACAATGCGATCAGCTACTCGCCGCGTGGCACCCGGGTCGTGCTCGGGGTCCGGCGCAGCGGTGGGACCGTGGAGATCTCCGTCGCCGACGAGGGCATCGGGATCGCGGAGAAGGACCTGGAACGGGTCTTCGAACGTTTCTATCGGGCGGATCCGGCGCGATCCCGCGCGACCGGTGGGACCGGCTTGGGGCTCGCCATCGTCAAGCACATCGCGACCAATCACGGCGGCGTGGTCTCCGTGTGGAGCGCCGAGGGCGCGGGTTCCACCTTCACGCTCCGGCTGCCGCTGTTCACCGGCGACGATGACGATGCGATGACGGACGGCCCGGACGAAACCCGCGAGGATGACGGGGTGGATGGCTTCGACGTCGTCGGGGTCGGTGCCGACGCCCGCGGTCGGGGCGATGGTGAACATCATGGCGATGATGAACTCGGTGGCGGTTCGTGAACGGTGAACGGTACTGGTCATGACCAGTGAACGCGGCGGGTCCATCCGTCCCATCGACAGTAACAGGAAGCGGTCCGGGTCGGCCGGTCCGTCCAACGTAACAAGGGGAGCGAACAGGTGACCCGGCTGCTCGTGGTCGAGGACGAGGAGTCCTTCTCCGACGCGTTGTCGTTCATGTTGGAACGGGAGGGCTTCGAGGTGGGAGTCGTCGCCGACGGCCCCAGCGCGCTGGCCGAGTTCGATCGGCGGGGGGCTGATCTTGTGCTGCTGGACCTCATGCTGCCGGGCCTGTCGGGCACGGAAGTGTGCCGGACCTTGCGAACCCGTTCCACTGTGCCGATCATCATGCTGACCGCTCGGGATAGCGAGATCGACAAGGTGCTCGGGCTGGAACTCGGAGCGGACGACTACGTCACGAAGCCGTTCTCCGCCCGGGAACTGGTGGCGCGGATCCGCGCGGTGCTGCGGCGGCGGTCGGAGAACGAGGAGGTGGGGGACGCGACGTTGGAGGCAGGCCCGGTCCGGATGGACGTTGAGCGCCATGTCGTCACCGTCGACGGGACCACGGTCACCCTGCCGCTCAAGGAGTTCGAGCTGTTGGAGATGTTCCTGCGCAACGCGAGCCGGGTGCTGACCCGGGGCCAACTGATCGACCGGGTCTGGGGGTCGGACTACGTCGGCGACACCAAGACCCTGGATGTCCACGTCAAACGACTGCGGACAAAGATCGAGCACGAACCCGGCAACCCGCGGCACCTGGTGACCGTTCGGGGACTGGGATACAAGTTCGAGCCGTGACCCCGGCGGTCGCGGCCGGAGGGAACGGTGAAGAGGTGCTCGGTGGCGTGTGTCCGGGTGCGTGGTTTCCGAAGATCGTGGCGCAGCCCGACGCCGCTGTCGCTCCGGGACGGCAGGCGGCCGCGGTGAGTCCGCTCCCGGCGGGTCCACATCCCGGTCCGATACGCCTTGGTGTGATCGACATCGGCTCGAACACCGTCCACCTGCTTGTCGTGGACGCGCGCCGGGGCGGCCAGCCACAGCCGGCCGCCAGTGTGCGCGTGCCGCTGCGGCTGGTGGAACTGCTCGACGCGGACGGGGCGCTGGACGCCGCCGGAGAGCGCGCTCTGACCTCCTGCATTCTGGACATGCGCCAGCAGGCCGACGCGCTCGGGGTCTACGACCTGGCGGCCTTCGCCACGTCGGCGTTGCGGGACGCCACCAACGGAGAGGCGGTCCTGCGCCGGGTGGGCGAGGCCACCGGGGTCGCCATCGGCGTCCTGCCCGGGGAGGAGGAGGCCAGGTTGACCTTCCTCGCCGTCCGCCGGTGGTTCGGCTGGAGCGCCGGCCGGTTGCTGGCGTTGGACATCGGCGGTGGTTCCCTGGAGATCGGCGCCGGCATGCACGAGGATCCCGAGGCGGTCACATCCCTGCCGCTCGGCGCGAGCCGGCTGACCCGGGACTGGCTGGTCCCGAGCGACCCGCCCAAGCGGTCCGAGCTCAGCGAGCTGCGCCGTTATGTCCGGTCCCAGATCGCGCCGATCGTGGGCACGATCTACCCCCTGGGGGAGCACACGAGGGCGGTGGCGACGTCGAAGACCTTCCGGTCGCTGGCCCGGATCGCCGGTGCGGAGCCCTACAGCCGCGGTCCCTATACCCGCCGGGTGCTGCGCCGGGACGACCTCGCGGAGGTGACGGCCAAGGTGTGCCGGATGTCGGTCGAGGAACGCGCGGCGCTGCCGGGCGTCTCCGCCTCCCGGGCGGCCCAGCTGGTCGCGGGGGCGGTTGTCGCGGACGAGGCTCTCGGTCTGTTTGCCATCCACGAGGTGGAGATCTGCCCCTGGGCCCTGCGTGAAGGGGTGATCCTGCGCCGGCTGGACTGGCTCACCTCATCCTGACGCCGGAGCGATGAATTCCCTTTACCCAGCGGAGGATGACATGGGCGTTGCAGAAAGTGCTTTCGAGGTGCGTAATTGCCTGATGTGGCCGTTCTCACGGGCGATAGGGGGGTTCCAACCGTCATCCCGCGAATGTCTGTGCGGGCGGGCCCGCGGAGATGGCCTAGCCTGGGAGAGAGGTCGGTCATGACGGCCAACCCCCGGCTCGCGCGGCAGGGAGACGGATTGCAGGCATGGCGTGACGACGCGCGGTCGGTGGCGCCGACCGCGATGGCTCCCGCCCCGATCTCGTCCGGCAGGGCCGCGGGCGGTCCGGGGCCCGGCGGTGGCGGCGGCTGTGGTGGTGGCGGTGGCTCCTCGCCCGTTGTCCCGCGCGGAGCGCCCGAGCTGGTCACGACCGCTCCGGGTGCCCGCGTGGCGCTCTCCACGGCTTCGACCTATCCCGAGTCCACCGCCTCGGCCTTCGAGATGGCGGCGCGGCTGGGGTATGACGGGGTCGAGATTATGGTCTGGACCGATCCGGTCAGCCAGGATCCGCAGGCGCTGAAGCGGCTGATGGACTATCACGGCATCCCGATTCTGGCCATTCACGCGCCGTGCCTGCTGCTCACCCAGCGGGTCTGGGGTACGGATCCATGGGCGAAGCTGGTGCGGGCCCGTACCGCGGCTGAGACGCTCGGCGCGTCGACGGTCGTCGTCCACCCGCCGTTTCGCTGGCAGCGGGACTATGCCCGCGAGTTCGTGACGGGCATCGAGCGGATGGCCGGCGAGACCGACATCCGCTTCGCGGTGGAGAACATGTTCCCGCTGCGGGCGCGGGGGCGGGAGGTCTCCGCCTATGCCCCGGACTGGTCCCCGGTCGAGGATGACTACGCGCATGTCACCCTCGACCTGTCGCACACGAGTGTGTCCCGCTCGGACCCGCTCGAGATGGCCGAGCTTCTCGGCGAGCGGCTGGTCCACGTGCATATGGCCGATGGTCTGGGCTCGGCCAAAGACGAACATCTCGTCCCCGGTCGTGGCACGCAGCCCTGTGCCGAGCTGCTCGAACTGCTGGCTGCCGGCGGTTTCGCCGGCACCGTGGTGGTCGAGATCAATACCAGGCGGGCCGAGTCGCGCGCCCAGCGCGAGGCCGAACTCGCCGAGGCGCTGGCGTTCACCCGTCTGCACTTCGCCGCACCGTCTGCCGCAGGACTCCGTTCCACCTACGGCTGATCCACTGATAGCTGACCCACCGACAGCTGACCCACCGACAGCTGACCCACCGACAGCTGACCCGCGTCCGGGGCTGACACCGTTCCCGTGGATCGCCGCTATGGTCGAGTGCCACCATGGCGGAGTGTCCGTCCCTTCTGGTCGTACCCTCACCGGCTCGCTGTTCGACCCGTTGGCGGATGCCTACGCCGCGGCCAGGCCGAGTTATCCCGACCACATCTTCCGTGACGTCGAGCGGTTCCTCGGGCGGCCGCTGCGCGGCGCGGACGTGCTTGACGTCGGCGCCGGGACCGGCATCGCCACGCGCCTGCTGATCGGCCGGGGCGCGCGGGTGGTACCGGTGGAACCCGGGCCGAACATGCTGGCGCGGTTGCGCGAGCGGAGCCCCGGACTGCCCACGGTGCGCGGGGACGGGGAGGCGTTGCCCTTCCGGAACCAGGTTGCCGACCTGGTCTGCTATGCCCAGGCATGGCACTGGGTACATGTGCCGACCGCCGCGGCCGAGGCCGCCCGCGTGCTGCGGTCCGGCGGAGCCCTCGCCGTGTGGTGGAACGACGTCGACGCCGAGGAGTACCGGTGGTGGCAGCGCCAGCAGGAACGGCTCGAGCGGATGAACCCCGGCTATCACCGCGGGTACCGTGCGCGACCGTTCGCCGACGAGCTGCGGTGGACCGGCCACTTCAGTGAGGTCGTCACCCTGACCGGCCGGTGGCGGCGCCGGATTAACATCGATGACTACCTCACGTGGCAGCGGTCGAAGTCCTACGTCGCGGCCATCGGCGATCGCCTCGGCGATTTCCTTGACGCGGAGCGTCGCACGATGCTGCGCGCCTTTCCTGACGGTGTCGTCGTCGAGCCGTTTCGTACGCTCCTGGTGATTGCCCAGGTTCCCGAGTAGCGCGCGGGAGAGACGGCGTGGGCGCCCCTGCCGCGGCTCTCCCAGCCGGCGATCCCCCCCTTTTCTCTGACGCACCGTGACGCCATGGTTCGGCCGATGTGTCTTCGTAATGAACCGTGCGCACAGCGTCGCTTTTTTTGGTGTGACGTTGTTTTGTGGCCACTGGTACCCGTCTCGTCCTGAATTTTCCGATCCGTTAGTCTTGCGTCATTCGCACAGTGGTGTCTGACTTCGCTGGCGTAGCGGAGTGATACGGGTACCCGCGTCCGGGCCATTGGTCCGACCGGAGGCGTGGTTCGGGAGCGACTCACGCTCGGGTCACCGCGGCACCGTGCGGTCACTCTGAGTGTCGGGCGTCGGTGCCGGGACTGCCGGCGCCCGCTGGAGGAGGCGACGGTCATCATGCGGCTTGCTCCGCAGCAGACTGAGGCGACAAGGATAAAGCGCGACGGCACCCCGGCCGGCTGGGAGCCGCCGGCCGGACCCTCCATGCCGGCCGGGCCGGCCGAGCCCTCGGCGGCTGCCGCCGCGGCGAAGTTCGCGTACAACCCGGCGCTGGACGGGTTGCGGATCGTCTGTATCTACACCATCCTCGCCGGCTACATGGGCGCGATCCATGCCAGCAACGTCGCCGTCGACGTCTTCTTCGTGCTGAGTGGATTTCTTATCACCGCGCTCCTGCTGACCGAACACAGCCGGACCGGGACGATCTCGGTGAGTCGATTCTTGGTGCGCCGGGCCTACCGGCTGATGCCCGCGATGTGGGTGTACCTGCTCGTCGGGCTCGTGGTGACGGTGGCATTCAAATGGAACGACATCCCCTTCCGGGACGACTACATCGGGAGTGCGCTCTCCGCCTTCTTCAATGTCAACAACTGGTACAAGGTCCTACATCCTGCCGCCGGTGGGCGATGGTTGGCTCATGTGTGGTCCTTGTCCCTGGAGGAGCAGTTCTATCTCCTGTGGCCGGGGCTGTTCCTGATTGTCAGCCGCTCGGACCGGTTCCGGGCGCACCTGCTGAAGATACTTCTCGCCATGATCGTCTTCGCGGCGGTCTGGACCTGGACCGTGGCCGTCGGCGGCGCCCCGCACTCGCGGGTGTACCTCGCGCTGGACACGCACGTCACCCCGCTGCTGATCGGCTGTCTGCTGGCGGTCTGGCGTGACACCCGCCTGTGCGCCCTCGTCGCAGAGGAACCGGGCCTGACCGCGCCGCGCCGCCGCCGGCACGCCCAGCAGATCGGCACGATGACCCCTGTCACGGCGGCGACGGTCGAGCGTTGGCGGGCGGGCCGTCGGATCGCCGATTTCGGCCTCGTCGCGGGAATCGGATTGATCTTCTTCGCCTTCCTTGGGCCGGACAAGGACGGTTATGACGCCAACTGGCTCGACCATGCCGCCTACCTGCCCAGCGCCCTGCTCGGTGCCGTGGTCATTCTGGGCGCCGACCTGCGTCGCGACGCCTGCTGGGTTCGCCTGCTGGGTGGTCCGCGGATGGCTTTCCTCGGAAAGATCACTTTCAGTATCTACCTCTGGCACTATCCGGTGATCTCGGCTGCGAACGGGCAGCTGGTGCCCCGGATCGGGCTGTGGCCGTCGGTCGTCGTGGCGGCGGCGGTCAGCACGTTCATCGCGTACTTCTCGAACCGGTTCGTGGAGAAGCCCGCGCAGCGTGCCCGACCCCCGTGGGCCGACACCCCCCGTGGGCCCGCGCTAGCCGCGATCGGTCAGTCTGATCGGCTGGATCGCGACCGGCCCGGCGATCCGCCCGGGACCCGGTTGCAGGGCGGCTGGTCGGACGACGGTGGCTGGTCGTCGTACGAGGTCGGGTCCGATCAACCGGCGGCTGGCCCGGCCGATGCCGATGAATGGATCGATGAGGGCTACGCCCGTCCTTGGCCGGGGTATGGGTACGGACTCACCGAGACCGCCGACCTGTCGTGGGCGGTGCGAGGCCGGCAGAACGGCGGCAAGGAGGCGCAGCGGCCGGCGGCCACGGACCGCCCATACACCGCCGAAAATAATCTACGATCCTCGATCCGTCGCCGGCCGGCAAGGTGAACGTCACGAGCCCTGGACGCGACACGAGCTCTGGACGGGTCACGAACCCGGCCACTGGGGTGGCCACGAACGCCGGCTCGAGTACGACGGGCGACGCGGAGCCGATCGCCAGTCGGGCTACGGCTGATAGCCCGCGCACGACGGTGGGCCGGGATCCGCGTTCCGCTGGCCGCCCGAGGGCGCCATAACCTCCAGGCCGGGGTAGAAGCGGGTGGAAGGGAAGGATGGTCATGATCGTTACGGTCATGGGGGTGGGACGGCTCGGCGGGGCGATGCTGTCGGGGTTGCTGCGGTCCGGACATGCCGCTCAGGACATTGTCGTGGCCGAACGTGATGCCGACCGAGCTGGTGAGATCGTGGCGAGTCACGGCGTCGAGGTGCAGGCGCCGGCGGTGGCAGCCGCCAAGGCGGATGTTCTGATCATCGCGGTGAAGCCCCAGGACGTCGGGACCCTGCTGGCCGAGATCGGGTCGGTTGTGGCGAACGGGACGCTCGTGGTGTCGTTGGCGGCGGGCATCACCACTGATCTTCTCGAGGAGCGGCTACCTTCGCTTCCCCCAGTAGTCCGGGTGATGACGAACACCCCGCTGCTCGTCGGGGAGGCGATGTCGGCGATCTGCGGGGGCCGCTACGCCGAGGAGGAGCACCTTGCCACGGCAGAGGCCCTGCTGACGCCGGTCGGCAGGGTGACGCGGGTGGCGGAGTCCCAGCTCGACGCGGTGACGGCCCTGTCCGGTAGCGGACCGGCGTACTTCTTCTACCTTGTCGATGCGATGATCGAGGCGGGTGTGCTCCTCGGGCTGCCCCGGACCCTGGCCGCGGAACTCATGACCCAAACCGCTTTGGGCTCGGCGCGGATGCTGCGCGAGAGCGGCGAGCATCCGGCGCTGTTGCGGGAGGCCGTCACCTCTCCGGCCGGGACCACGATCGCGGCGCTGCGGGAGCTGGACCGTCGCGGTGTGCGCGCGGCGCTCATGGACGCCCTGGAGGCGGCGAGCAGTCGGTCGCGGGAACTCGGCCGTGGTTGAGAGCACCCGGGTACCGGGGTACCGGAGCACCTGGGTACCGGAGTGCCCGGGCTCCGATGGTTGCCGGCCGTGGCGGGTAGGCTCGCCCGGTAACTTCCTCAACATAGATCGGTCGGGTACGTGGGTTCTGTCATCAAGAAGCGTCGTAAGCGGATGGCCAAGAAGAAGCACCGCAAGTTGCTGAAGCGGACGCGCGTTCAGCGCCGCAACAAGAAGTAGGCCGCTGACAAGAAGTAGGTAGCGCACCAGTACGCGGGTCGCCCACCGGGGGGTGGGGCGTACCCGGGAGTCCGGTCGCACCCGGAGGTAGTCGGCCGATCCGCGGTCCCCAGCGTCCGGCGTCCACCTCGCACGCCACGAGTTCGTACCGCCATGTCGTCTCGTATCATGTGGCTTTGCGTGCTGTAACTGTTACCGTGTGGCAGGCTGTTTCCCTCGGGTGGCAGCGTGGCCGGCCCGCAGCCAGGGAGACGGCATGACGGGATCGTGGATCAATTTCCTGTCCGACTACGGCGTCGACGATGCCTCTGTAGGGGTGTGTCACGGGGTTATCGCGCGGCACGCCCCGTCGGCGTGCGTCCTCGACGTCTGCCACGCCATCGCGCCGCAGGACGTCGGGCATGCGGCCGTCACCCTGGTCGGCGCGATCGGTTATCTTCCGATAGGGGTTCATCTCGTCGTCGTGGAGCGGCTCGATGCCGACGGTTACACCCGTGGCGTGGCGATCCGGAGCACGGACGGTTCGACCTTCGTCTGCCCGGACAACGGCGTGGCGTCGCTGGCCTGGGAGACGCTCGGTGGCGTCGCCGCGGTGCACGAGATCTCCAACCGGGAGCTGTGGCTGCCGCTGCCCACCGCGGTGTTCCGGGGACGGGACGTCTATGCGCCGGTCGCGGCCCGGCTCGCTGCCGGACTCGCCCTCACCGACGTCGGCCCCCGGCTCGACCCCGGCACGCTCACGCGTTTCCAGCCGCGGGCGTGCAGCGTCGACGACGACCATGTGCACGGCGAGGTCGTGTCCGTCAACCACTTCGGCAACCTCTCGCTCAACATGACCCGGGCCGAGTTGGAGGCCGCTGGCATTCTGTTGGGAGATCTGGTCGAGGTCCGCGCCGGCAACCGCGTCATGCGGCTCACGTTCACGTATACCTACGGCGATGTGCCTCGTGGTGGAGTCACCCTGTGCGAGGATGCGTTGCGTCGGGTGATGATCGCGGTAAACTGTGGGCGAGCGGCCGACCTGCTGCGGCTGCGGCGCCAGGACGCGGTCGTCGTGGCACAACTGCCGAGGAGCCCGTCACCGGGACGCTCCATCCGGGATCTTCCGCTGCCGGCCCAGCGGTGATGCCGGCATCACCGCTGGGCCGGCAGCAGCGGCACCGGGCCTGGCCGGCGTCGATCCTCCTCCGGCTTGGACGGGTTATTTTTTCCCCGTTCTTCGTATTCGATGTGCGCGGCTGGCCTTACGCTGCGCAGTGAGCGGTCGAGGGATGGGCGTACGATGAGCCCACGATCGGACTGCGTGAACCTTCCTCGGCCGGACATCGTGACCTTCGGCCCCGGGGAACGGTGGCGTGCTCCGGTCGGCCTGGTTCGGGCTGCCCGGCCGCCCGGCCATCCGGTCCGGGTGCCGGACTGGACCATGCGGGCGTTGCGGGAGACTGCCATGAGACCACGCCGTGTGTTGGTGACCGGTGTAGCGCGGCCGTTGGGGGCGCAGGTGGCGATGGCGCTCGCGGCTGACCCGGGGGTCGAAGCCGTTGTCGGGGTCGATACCACTGCTCCCACCAGCGACCTCGGGCGGACCCAGTTCGTGCGTGCGGACATCCGGCATCCGTTGATCGCAAAGGTGATTTCTACCACGGAGATTGATGCGGTGCTGCACCTGAACGTGATCCCCACGCCGCTCGGTGCGGGTGGACGGACCGCGATGAAGGAAATCAACGTCATCGGCACGATGCAGCTGCTGGCCGCGTGTCAGAAGGCGCCCAGTGTCACCAAGCTGGTAGTGAAGTCCACGACGTCGATCTACGGGTCGTCCGCTCGCGACCCTGCGCTGTTTACGGAGGACACCGAGCCGCGCGCCCTGCCCACCGGTGGCTATGCCAAGGACGCCGTCGAGGTCGAGGGTTACGTGCGTGGATTCAGCCGGCGACGTCCCGACATCGCGGTAACCGTGCTGCGGTTCACCAACATCCTCGGTCCGCAGATCGACAGCCCGCTCGCGCGCTATCTGGACCTTCCGCTGGTTCCCACGGTCCTTGGCTTCGACCCCCGCATCCAGCTGTTGCACTCCGATGACGCGCTGGCCGTGCTGATGCGCGCGACCCGCGGCGCCCACCCGGGGACGTTCAACGTGGCCGGGGACGGTGTGCTCCTGCTTTCGCAGGCGATCCGCCGAGCGGGTCGGCCGTTCACGCCGGTGCCGTTCCCCATGATCGGGATGTTGGGCGGGGTCGCCCGGCGGCTGCGGCTCGTCGACTTCTCCGCTGAGCAGCTCGACTTTCTCGCGCACGGCCGGGCCGTGGACACGACCCGACTGAAGGAGATCTTCGGTTACCGGCCCCGGTACTCGACGGTGGAGACCTTCGACAGTTTCGTCCGCCAGCGCGGGCTCCGGTTCACCATCGACCACGATCTGATCTCCCGGGCCGAGCACAGGATGCTCGACTCGCTGGCCCGACGCCGGCTGGTGGGAACACGGTGATGGGGGGCGGTTGCGGCCCGCCAGATGCGGGATCGGACAAGGGGGAGGCGGAACACGTGATGGAAGGTGACGAATCCCGGGGTGAAGCGCAGATCATGCCTTGGAAATCCGCCGCGGCCGACCCGGCTTCCCACGACCCGGCTTTTCTCGACGGGGTTTCCCCCAGCGCGGTCTTCCTCGGTCCAGCCGCCGCGGCCGCCGCATCCCCTCGCTCCTCGCTCAACGGTGCCGAGGCGACGCTGACCGACAGCCGGTCGGCGGCGGGTGGGCCGTCCGACCCGACGACGGGTCCCACCGCCGGTGCCGGGCCCGACGGCGGTGCCGGGACGGACGGTGCGCCACCGCCGGTGGCCGAACCCGGTGATCTGGAGACGGCCCTCGCGGGATCGCTGGCCTTCCTGCGGCGGCGCATCACCGGCGACTACGTCGTCGACGAGCACGGGTTTGACCCGGACCTCACCGAACACGTCGTCGCTCCGCTGCTGCGGCCGATCTACCGGGACTACTTCCGGGTCGAGACCCGGGGGCTGGAGAACATCCCGGACACGGGTGGCGCTCTGGTGGTGGCCAATCACTCGGGCACCCTGCCAATGGACGCGCTGATGATGGCTGTGGCCATCCTCGATCATCATCCGGCCCATCGCCACCTGCGCATGCTCGCCGCCGACCTGGTGTTCGCGGTGCCGTTCCTGGCCCCGCTGGCTCGTAAGATCGGCAACACCCTGGCGTGTCAGGCTGACGCGGAACACCTGCTGAATACCGGGCACCTTGTCGGGGTCTGGCCGGAGGGCTTCAAGGGCGTCGGCAAGCCGTTCAGTGAGCGGTACAAGTTGCAGCGGTTCGGGCGCGGAGGGTTCGTCTCGGCCGCGTTGCGGACGGGTGCGCCGATCATTCCGTGCACGATCGTCGGAGCCGAAGAAATCTATCCTATGATCGGCAACGCGAGGTCGCTCGCTCGCCTGCTCGGGCTGCCCTACCTGCCGATTACACCGACCTTCCCGTGGCTCGGCCTGCTGGGGTTCATCCCGCTTCCATCCAAATGGATCATCGAGTTCGGGGAGCCGGTCCCGACGAAGACGTACACCGCTGAGGCGGCGGACGACCCGATGCTGGTGTTCGAGCTCACCGACCGCATCCGGGAGACCATCCAGCACACGCTGTACAGCCTGCTGATGCAGCGCCGCTCGGTGTTCTTCTAGGTTCTTTCCCGGCACCGAAGGTGCTCTAGGCTTGTCTTCCGCA
>NZ_CDWTMO010000107.1:0-14706 GCF_977946435.1 Frankia sp. CgKIO3
CCCGGCCCCCGGTCGACGGCTCCGGTGGCCTCGTAGCCGCCGAAGACGTAGCCGCCGAGGACGCCCGCTGGGCCCGACCAGCACTGGTCACCCTGCTGGTGGGCACAGGTGTGCTCTACCTGTGGGGCCTCGGCGCGTCGGGATGGGCGAACGCGTTCTACTCGGCCGCGGTCCAGGCCGGCTCGGTGAGCTGGAAGGCGTTCTTCTACGGCTCCTCGGACGCTGCCAACTCAATCACGGTCGACAAGCCGCCGGTCTCCCTGTGGGTCATGGCGCTGTCCGTCCGGATCTTCGGCCTGAGTGCCTGGAGCATCCTCGTGCCCCAGGCGCTGATGGGTGTCGTCACCGTCGGCCTGCTCTACCAGACCGTGCGGCGGCAATTCTCCGCCGGTGCGGGCCTGCTCGCCGGCGCAGTGCTGGCCCTGACCCCGGTCGCGGCCCTGATGTTCCGGTTCAACAACCCGGACGCCCTGCTCGTGCTGCTCCTGGTCGCCGCGGCCTACGCGACGTTGCGGGCGATCGAGCAGGCGAGCACCCGCTGGCTGGTGTTCGCCGGGGTCCTGGTCAGCTTCGCCTTCCTGACGAAGCTGCTGCAGGCACTGCTCGTCGTCCCTGTCTTCGCACTGGTGTACCTGGTGACCGCGCCGACCTCGTTCTGGCGGCGCGTCCGGCAAACCCTGGCCGCGGGGCTCGGACTGCTGATCCCCGCCGGCCTCTTCATCGCGATCGTGGAGCTCGTCCCGGCGTCCTCCCGCCCCTAACATCGGGGGTTCACAGCACAACAGCCTGCTGGAGCTCACCCTCGGCTACAACGGGCTCGGCCGACTTACCGGCAACGAGACCGGCAGCGTCGGCGGTGGCCGGATGGGCGGCCTGCCGGAATTCATCGGGAACGGCGCGGCAGGCGCCGTTCCCGGCGGCGGCACGGTCGTCTTCGGTCCCGGGGGTCCGGGCGGCCGCGGGGGCGGCATGTGGGGCCAGGCCGGTTGGACCCGCATGTTCGGCTCGGAGGTCGGCGGTCAGATCTCCTGGCTGCTCCCGACCGCACTGATCCTGCTCGTCGCCGGACTGTGGATCACCCGGCGCACCCCGCGGACGGACCGCGCCCGCGCCGCCTTCCTCCTCTGGGGCGGCTGGCTGCTCGTCACCGGCATCGTCTTCAGCCAGATGAAGGGCATCTTCCACGCCTACTACACGGTGGCGCTCGCCCCGGCGGTCGGCGCCCTGGTGGGGATGGGCTGCGCGCTGCTCTGGCGTCAGCGCCGGCATCCCGCCGCCGCCGTGGTCTCGGCCGCCACGATGGCCGCCACCACCGCCTGGTGCTACACCCTGTTGAACCGCACCCCCCAGTGGCATCCGTGGATCCGGTACGCCGTGCTCGTCGCCGGGATCATCGCGGCGCTCGGGTTCCTCGCAGCCATCCGACTGCCGCGGCGGGCCGCGCTCGGCGTCGCCGCCGTGGCGCTGGTCGCCGGGCTCCTCGGACCCGGCTCGTACGCCATCGCCACCGCGGCGACCCCGCACACCGGCTCGATCCCGGCTGCGGGTTCCGCCGGCGCCGGCTTCGGCGGGCCGGGTGGCGGCCGCATGGGCCAGGGCGGCCCGCAGGCTGGCCCACAGGGTGGTGGAATCTTCCCCGGTGGGGCCTTCCCCGGCGGTGGGCAGCAGATGCCCGGCGGCCAAGGCGGGATGCCCGGCCAGGCGGGTGGTGGTGCCGGAACCGGAACCAGCGTGCTGGGGAACGGGATCCTCGGCGGGCAGGAGACCCGGGGCGGTGGCCCGGGCGGTCTACTCAGCGCCGTCACTCCCAGCGACGCGATCGTGAAGCTGCTCAGGCAGAACGCGGACTCCTACACCTGGGTCGCCGCCGCGGTCGGCTCGAATAGCGCAGCCGGATACCAGCTCGCGACCCAGGACCCGGTCATGCCGGTCGGCGGGTTCAACGGGAGCGACCCCTCGCCCACCCTGGCACAGTTCAAGCAGTACGTCGCCGAAGGAAAGATCTACTACTTCATCGGCGGCGGCGGTTTCGGTCAGGCCAACGGCGGTAGCTCGTCCTCACGGGAGATCTCCAGCTGGGTGACGGAGAACTTCACCTCGAAGACGGTCGACGGCGTGACCCTCTACGACCTGACCGCACCGAAGACCGGCGCCACCGCCGGCTCCACGACGGGCACCGGCGTCACTACCTGACGCCGCTCCGCACCACAACCGCAATCGCCGAGGCGATCCTCAGCCCGGCCGACGCTCACAGCAGGCGCACAGCATCGGCACACGAGCGGCACAGCTCCCGAACCGAGGGTGGAGAGCATGACGATGACGCGGATGCCTTCCTCGACGACCGTGATCTCCGGGATGACCGGGATGACCGGGACCTTCGAGACGACCGGGAGCACCGGAGAGAGCATTCCCGTTCAACATCATCAGCCTAGATGGCTCGGGCCGGACGGCGGCCGTCCGCGCCCGATGCTGGACGTCGTCATCCCCGTATACAACGAGGAGAACGACCTCGCTCCCTGCGTCCGACGGCTGTACGCCCACCTGACCGGGACGTTCCCGTACCCCTTTCAGATCACGATCGCCGACAACGCCAGCACCGACGGCACCTTGGTCATCGCCCAAGAGTTGGAGAAGGAGCTCCCCGAGGTCGCCGCGATCCACTTCGAAGCCAAGGGCCGCGGCCAGGCACTGCGGGCGGCTTGGGGCATCTCGCCCGCACCGGTGCTCGCCTACATGGACGTCGACCTGTCGACCGGCCTCGCCGCGCTGCTGCCCCTGGTGGCCCCGCTCATCAGCGGCCACTCGGATCTCGCGATCGGCACCCGGCTCTCCCCCGCCTCCCGGGTCGTGCGGGGACCGCGCCGGGAGATGATCTCCCGCTGCTACAACCTGATCCTCCGCAGGACACTGGCGGCCCGGTTCTCCGACGCGCAGTGCGGCTTCAAGGCGATCCGCGCCGACGCCGCGGCGGGCCTGCTGCCCTTGGTGGAAGACAGCGGCTGGTTCTTCGACACCGAGCTGCTCGTCCTGGCCGAACGGGCCGGAATGCGCATCCACGAGATCCCGGTCGACTGGATCGATGATCCGGACAGCCGCGTCGACGTGCTCGCCACGGCCATCGCTGACCTGAAGGGTGTGGTCCGCCTCTTGCGGGCGTTCGGCAGCGGAAAGCTACCGCTCGCCAGGCTGCACCAGGAGTTCGGCCGAGGCCCGCTCACCGCCGGCCACGCCGAGGAGGGCAAGGCCGTCGAGGTCCCGGGGGTACCGAAGGGACTCACCGGTCAGCTCCTGCGATTCGCCGCGATCGGGATCGCCAGCACGCTATCCTATCTGGTGCTCTTCGTCCTGCTGCGGACAGTCACCGGGGCGCAGGTCGCGAACCTGCTGTCGCTGCTTCTCACGGCGGTTGCGAACACCGCGGCGAACCGGCGGCTGACCTTCGGTCTCACCGGTCCGGAGCGCGCCGGTCGCCACCATCTGCAGGGCCTGGTGGTGTTCGCCGTCGGCCTCGGCCTGACCAGCGGTTCGCTCGCGCTCCTGCACGCGGCGAGCACGAACCCCGGCCGCGGCATTGAACTCTCCGTGCTGGTGCTGGCGAACCTGGCCTCCACGGTCATCCGGTTCCTTCTACTGCGCGCCTGGGTCTTCCGCCCGGGCCGGGAGGCGGGGGACGTGGCCGGGACGCTCCCGGCCACGACACCCCCGCGGAGGCAGAACCCGACCGGCGGGATCAGGGACACAGCGTAATCAGGAACGCAGAATAAGCAGCAGGTCACCGACCTCGACGGAGTCGCCGCTGGAGCGGACGAGCTCCACGACGGTCCCGCCCACCGGGCTGGTCACCGCGGCCTCCATCTTCATCGCCTCCACCACCGCCAGCCGCTGGCCCTTCGTCACCGTGTCGCCCACCGCGACGCTGAACGTGACGATGCCGGGCAGCCCGGCGCCCACCTGGTTCGGATCGGCGGGGTCCGCCCGACGGGCCACCGTGGTGGTGGCCGTGATGGACGCGTCCCGGACCCGCACCGGCCGGGGCTGGCCGTTGACCCGCAGGTACAGGGTGCGCATCGCGGAGTCGTCCGGTTTGGAGAGCGTCTCCAGCTCCACGATGATCTCCACCCCGGGCTCCAAGGTGACGGTGAGCGGAACGCCGGGCCGCAGCCCGTACAAAAAGCCGTCGGTCGGGACCACGGAGGAGTCCCCGTAGGCGTCCACCGCCCGCAGGTAGTCCTTCCACGGGCCGGGGAAGAGCAGCCTGGACAGGGCCGCCCGCCGCCGGGTCCCCGGGAAAGAGAGCTCGGCGGCGTCCGCCGCGTCGAGGTCGACGGACGGCGGCGCCGGGCGGCGCCCGGCCAGCGCCCGTTCCCGGAACGGTTCGGCGAAGCCGGCCGGCGGCGTGCCGAGTTCACCTGCGAGGTAGCCGAGCACGCTGGCCGGCAGGTCGAACTCCTCGGGATGCGCACGCAACCGGTCCACGTCGACGGATCCGCCGGCGATGAACAGCGCCAGGTCACCGACGACCTTGCTGGTCGGCGTCACCTTGATCGGCTTGCCAAGCAGCTCGTTGGCGATCGCGTAGCACTCGGTGACCTCGGCCCACCGGTCCCCCAGCCCCAGCGCGATCGCCTGCTGACGCAGGTTCGTCAGCTGGCCGCCGGGAATCTCGTGCCGGTACACGGCCCCGGTCGGGGCTCGCAGCCCCGCCTCGAACGGGGCGTAGAGGTCGCGCACGGCCTCCCAGTACGGCTCCATCGCGGAGAGCGCGGGCAGCGCGATGCCGGTCGCCCGGGGAGTGTGGTCGGTCGCCGCCACCAACGCGGACATGTTGACCTGGCTGGTGCCGCCGGACATCGGCGCGGCGGCGGCGTCCACCGCGTCCACTCCGGCCGCGGACGCCGCGAGCAGGGTGGCGAGCTGGCCGCCCGCGGTGTCGTGGGTGTGCAGGTGGACGGGCCGGTCGAAACGCTCCCGCAGGGCCGTCACCAGCGTGGCCGCCGCCGCCGGGCGCAGCAGTCCCGCCATGTCCTTCACGGCGAGCACATGCACACCCGCCTCGACGAGCTGTTCGGCGAGGCGCAGGTAGTAGTCGAGGGTGTAGATCCGCTCCGCCGGATCGGAGAGGTCACCGGTATAGCAGAGCGTCCCTTCGGCGATCGCCCCGGTACCGAGCACCGCCTCGATCGCCGGGCGCATCTGCTCGATGTCGTTCAGCGCGTCGAAGATCCGGAAGATGTCGACGCCGGTCGCCGCGGCCTCGGCGACGAACGCCCGGACGACGTCGTCCGGGTAGGGGGTGTACCCGACCGCGTTGCGCCCCCGCAGCAGCATCTGCAGGCAGATGTTCGGTGCGGCCTGGCGCAGCGCAGCGAGCCGCTCCCACGGATCCTCCGCGAGAAAGCGCAGCGCGACGTCGTAGGTCGCCCCGCCCCAGGCCTCCAGGCTCAGCAGGTTCGGCGTCAGCGCGGCGTACGACGGGGCGGCCGCCAGGATGTCGAAGCTGCGCAGCCTCGTGGCCAGCAGCGACTGGTGGGCGTCACGCAGGGTGGTGTCGGTGACGGCCAGCGCCCCCTGGGCGCGCAGCCACGCCGCCCAGCCCGCCGGCCCGAGTTCCGTCAGCAACTGCCGGGATCCCCCCGGCAGCTGCGTGCCGCCGGGCGCCGTGCCGCGGGGCGCCGCCACCTGCGCGGGCGCGGGCGGCAGCAGCTCCCGGGGGTCGGCCAGGGCGACCGCCGGGCGCAGGAATCCGTTCACCGTGCTCTCGGCGAGGCGAGCCAGCAGCCGGCTGGTCGGGTCCGTCCCCTTGCCGGGAGCGAGCAGCTCCGGCCGTTCGTCGATGAACGACGTGCTCACCCCGCCGGCGAGGAAGCCGGGGTCGGCGAGGAGCCGCACCAGGAAGTCGATATTCGTACGCACCCCGCGGACCCGGAACTCGTTCAGCGCCCGCCGGGCGCGCCGCGCCGCCTTCTCCAGCGTGTTACCCCGGGTCGTCAGCTTCACCAGCAACGAGTCGAAGTACGGGCTGACTTCGGCCCCCGGGTACGTGGCGCCGTCGAGGCGCACCCCCGGACCGCCGGGTGACTGGTAGAAGCTGATCGTCCCGGTGTCGGGCCGGAAGCCGTCCGAGGGATCCTCGGTGGTGACCCGGCACTGGATGGCGGTACCGCGCAGGACGATCTGCTCCTGGGCGAGGTTGAGGCCGGCCAGGCTCTCCCCGTCGGCGATCCGCAGCTGCGCCGCAACCAGATCAACCCCGGTGACCTCCTCGGTGACCGTGTGCTCGACCTGGATCCGGGGATTCATCTCCATGAACGTGTACCGGTCGTCGGCGCCGAGAAGGAACTCGACCGTGCCCGCATTGACATAGCCGACATGCCGGGCGAACCGCACCGCGTCGGCGCAGATGCTCGCCCGGACCGCCTCATCGAGCCGCGGCGCCGGGGCGATCTCCACGACCTTCTGGTGCCGGCGCTGCACCGAGCAGTCCCGCTCGTACAGATGGATGATGTTGCCGTAGGCGTCGGCCAGGATCTGGACCTCGATGTGGCGCGGCCGGTCCACCGCTTGCTCCAGGAAGATCGTGCCGTCCCCGAAGGCGGCGGCGGCCTCCCGGGACGCGCTCGCCACCGCGTCGGCGAGGTCGGCGAGGCGTTCCACCCGCCGCAGGCCGCGCCCCCCGCCACCGGCGGAGGCCTTGACGAACAGCGGGAAGCCGACCTCCTCGGCGGCGGCGAGCGCCCCGGCGCCGTCCGGCAGCGGCACCGAGGCGCGCAGCACCGGCAGCCCGGCGGCCAGCGCGGCGTCCCGGGCGGCGACCTTGTCCCCGGTCAGCCGCAGGACCGCCGGGGGCGGTCCGACGAAGGTGATGCCGGCGGTGGCGCACGCGTCGGCGAGCACCGCCGACTCCGACAGGAAGCCGTAGCCGGGGTGCAGCGCGTCGGCCTCCGCCTGCTTGGCCACGGTAAGCAGGGCGTCGATGTCCAGGTATCCGCGCACCGGGTGCCCGGGGCCACCGATCTCGTAGGCCTCGGACGCCTTTGTCCGGTGCAGCGCGGAAACGTCTTCGGGCGTGTAGACCGCCACCGTGCGCAGGCCCAGTTCCTGAGCAGCTCGGAAAACACGGACGGCGATCTCACTACGATTTGCAACCAGTACCTTACGCACACGCGCCTCCTCGGACGGGTGCGCATCATTGTGGGGTGTGCAGGCCGCTACGTGCCAAAGTAACGTCTCAAGGGCCACCTTCGACAGATGGGCATAACCTCGGGACCCATGACGGCCCGTATCGTAGTGTTCGGCGCGACCGGTTACACCGGCCGGCTGGTGACCGCAGAACTCGTGGCTGCCGGGCACCGACCTGTCCTCGCCGGCCGCACGGAGACCAGGGTCCGTGCCCTCGCCGCCGCCTACGACGGCCTGGGGACCGCCGTGGTCGACGCGACTACCCCGGCCGGCGCGACCACCGCGGCTGACGCGGCCGGCGCGGCCGACCGGACGGAGGCTCGGGGCGCGCCCAGCGGCACGTCGCTGGCCCGCCTGCTCGGGCTCGGCACCGGGGACGTGCTCGTCTCCACGGTGGGCCCGTTCCGCCGGTTCGGGCGGCCGGTCGTGGCGGCGGCGGCCGCGGTCGGCGCGCACTACCTGGATTGTTCCGGGGAGGGCGCATTCCTGCGGCACGTCTTCACCGAGGTCGGCCCGCGGGCGGCGGCGTCCGGGGCGGCGTTGATCCCCGGCGCCGGCTTCGACTTCGTCCCCGGCAACCTCGCCGGAGCACTGGCCCTGCAGGCGGCCGGCGGCGAGGCCCGCCGCCTCGACATCGGCTACCTCGTCACGGGCGCTCTCGGGATAAGCAGCGGAACGCGGGCGACCCTGCTGGCCGCGCTGACCGAGCCCGTCATCGTGCTACGCGGCGGCGTCCTCGTCGAGCGCCCGCTCGCCCGCGAGGTATGGTCCTTCCGGTCGTCCGGCAAGGTCACCGGCGGGTCGGGCGGCCGGCGGGGACACCCGGCGGTGCTGTGGTCGGGAGGGGAGCCGTTCACCCTGCCCCGGCTCGCGCCGGCGCTGACCGACGTCGCGACGTATATCGGCGGCGTCGACCGCGGCATCCGTGTGGGGCAGGCGCTGTCGTTCCCCCTGTCCGGGCTGCGTCGTTTCCCGCCGAGCCGGGCGCTGCTGGCCGCCGCCGCCCGGTCCGCCCTGCGGACGACCGGCCGTGGACCGGACCGGGCGGCGCGGGCCCGCGCCGGGGCGCAGGTGTTCGCGCTCGCCCGGGACGCCGCCGGCCGGGAACTCGCCACCGTGCGGCTGGAAGGTCGCGACCCCTATGCCTTCACCGCTCGGATCATGGCGTGGATGGCGGGACATCTCGCCGCGGGCACCGTCGCCCGCGCCGGCGCGCTTGGCCCGGTCGACGCCTTCGGCGTCGAGGACCTGGAGCGGGCCGCCGCCACGGCCGGACTGCGCCGGGTGGGCTGACACCCGGTCAGTACCGCCGGCGGGTCAGTACCGCCAGCGGGTCGCCGCGACGACGGCGGCCGGGTCAGCCTCGGCGAACCGGTCGATCTCCGCGCGCCGGACGGCGGCGACCGCGTCGTGCAGCTCCCGTCCCAGGGCGCGGTGCAACACCTCGTCGGCCTCGAAGGCGGCGACCGCCTCGCCCAGGCTGGTGGGCAGGCGCCGGATGCCGCGGCGGGCCCGTTCGGCGGGGTCGAGCGAGGCCGGGTCGACGCCCACCGGCTCCGGCAACGCGGCCGCCGCCGCGAGCCCCGCCTGCCCGGCGGCCAGCAGACCGGCCACCAGAAGGTAGGGATTCGCGGCAAGGTCGAAGGACTTCACCTCCAGGTTCGCCGCCTGGCCGGCCGCGGCCGGCGGCCCGGGGATCATCCGCAGCGCGGCCTCCCGGTTCTCTCGACCCCAGCAGGCGTGGACACCCGCCCACGTCGATGGCACCAGTCGCAGGTAGGAGGCAACGCTCGGGGCGCCGAGAGCCATCAGCGCCGGCAGCCGCCGAGGATCCCGGCGGCGAACGCCTCCCCGGCAGCGGTCAGTCCGAGCGGCCCGTTGCCACCCGCCATGAGGTTGATCCGGCCCGGGCGGGCGGATCCCCCGCCGGCCCGGCCCGGGCCCCCCGGTATGGGCCCTCCGGGTATGGGCCACCGGAGTTCGCCCCGCCCGGGCCCCCGCCCGAGACCGCAGGCCAGGCCGGGGCCGGCGGCCGGTCGGGATCGTCGCTCCACAGGCTCAGATGCACGTGGCCGCCGTTGCCCACGCTGTCGACGAGCACCTTGGGGGCGAACGAGACGCGCAGGCCATGGCGCCTGCTGACGCCGCGCACCGTCTCCTTGACCAGCACGCACGTGTCGGCGGCGCCGAGGGGGTCCTGCGCGGCGACGGACACCTCGAACTGACCGGCCGCGTACTCGGGATGGATCTGCTCGACGACCAGCCCCTCCTCGGTGAGCGCGGTGACCACGTCCCGCAGGTAGTCACCGAGTTCGGCCACCCTGATCATCCCGTACGCCGGCCCGGGAGCGGCCGGGGCGAACTCGTCGGAACCGGCCGGGGAGACGGCCCATTCGACCTCGAACGCCATCATCGCCGTCAGGCCGTGCTCGGCGAGCAGTGCCGTCTGGAGGCGGACGAGTTCCCGGCCGTCCTGCGGGTGCGGTCGGCCGTCCTGGTCACGGCGGTCGGCGGGGGCCCAGGCCCAGCCGGGCTGGGCCGCAAGGGGTGTCAGCCGGTCCAGGTCGGGATGCAGCCGCAGATCCCCGACGGGACCTCCGGCGTACCGTCCCGCCGTGATCGAGTCATCGGCGCCGAACACGTCGAACACCGGCGACACGCCGACGCCCCACACCGCCCCGCGTCGAGCCGGCCGATCGGCACCCCCTTCATCCGAGTGATGCCACTGTTGTCGACGTAGGTCACCGCAACACAGACGACGCCGCGCACCTCCAGGTTCGTTGCCGCGTGCCGGGCCGCCGCGGCGAGCCGATCACGCCTACGATCCTCTCCGGCGATAATCCGAGGGGCGAACTCGTCCAACGCAGGCTCGTTCATCCTCACCTTCCCCACGGGTCTCCCCTGTCCCCATGGTCGCGCGTACGCCTGCCAGACGCCGGGCGGAGCGCACGGCACGGCGGCCCCTCACTCTCCCACGATATTACGGAGAGCGACAAAATTCGGCCGGATCGAAGGATCAGCCATCTGTTCATAACAAGCGCTCCGAGCGTTGTCCACAGCTGGCGCCGACGCAAGAAGAGATGAAAACACGGTAACATCATCGACTTTCAGAACGACTGTCCCCAGGGAGCCAGGAGTAATCCACAAGTTATCCACAGGGCCGCTGTGGACCTGAGGATGACCGAATGTGTCCAGTACGGTCAGGCATGACCCCACCTTCCAGGGGGGATCATCGATGGGTGGGCCGCCCGGTGGAACCGTTCGTCGATCACGAGCTCGTCGACCACCACTGCCATGGTCTGGTCGGCCGCGATCTGACTCTCCCGGAATTCGAAAGCATGATCACCGAGGCGGAACACCCCGGACCACCGGGGACGACGCTGTTCGACAGCCAGATCGGCTTCGCCCTGCGGCGCTGGTGCGCGCCGGTGCTCGACCTACCGGCGCATGCCGCGCCGGAAGACTACCTCGAACGCCGGGCGGAGCTTGGCCACGCCGAGGTGCACCGGCGGCTGCTGCGTGCCTGCGGGATCACCACGTTCTGCGTCGACGCCGGATTTCAACCGGAGCCGCTGACCAGCGCCGCGGAGCTGGCCGAGCTCGCCGGCGGACGCGGCGTGGATGTGGTGCGGTTGGAGCGGGTCGCCGAGCAGGTCGCGGTCGACGTCATCACCGGGCAGATCGGCATGACCCACCTCGCCGACACCGTGCGGGCCCGGCTCGAGTCCGCCCGCCCCACCATGGTCGCGGTGAAGTCGGTCGTGGCCTACCGCGGCGGCCTGGAGCTGCCCGCACAGCGACCGACCGACCGCGAGGTCGCCGCCGCCGCCGCCCGCGGCTGGATCCACGAGATCCGCGCCGGCGCCCCGATCCGGCTGACCGACCCCACCCTGCACGCCTTCCTCATCTGGTGCGGGGTCGACGCGCGGCTACCCATCCAGATCCACGTCGGGTACTGGGACTGCGACATCGACCTGCGCCGGGGCAACCCACTGCTGCTCACCGGCCTGCTGCGGGCGATAGCACCGACCGAGGTCAGTGTGCTGCTGCTGCACTGCTACCCGTTCCACCGGGAGGCCGGCTACCTAGCCCAGGTGTTCCCGAATGTCTACCTCGACCTCGGGCTCGCCATCCACAACTGCGGCCGCGGCTCGGCCGGCCTGCTCACGCAGGCACTCGAACTCGCCCCGTTCGGCAAGTTCCTCTTCTCCACCGACGCCTTCGCGCTCGGCGAGCTGTACCTGCTCGGGGCCGTCCTGTTCCGGCGTGGGTTGTCGGCGTTCCTCGCGGCGGGAGTCGCCGACGACGCCTGGACCGCGGCGGACGCCGAGCGGGTCGTCCGGCTCATCTGCGCGGACAACGCCCGCCGCGTCTACAACCTGCCCTGACCAACGACCTGCCCTGACCAGCACGGGCGGCTCGGCGGTCAGCCGGCGGCGGCTGGCGGGCAGAGGCAGAACGGGTGACCGACCGGGTCGAGAAGCACCCGCCACCGGTCCCCACCCGGCTGGAACTCGGCCTGCCTCGCGCCGAGGCCTTCCGCCAGGGCGATGGCGGCGTCCAGGCCGGCGACCCGGAAATCCAGGTGGAACTGCTGCGGGGCGTCCTGGTCCGGCCAGCGCGGCGGCTGGTAGCCCGCCACCCGCTGGAAGCCGATCATGATCTCGGTCCCCGGTGGGGTGAGGTACGCCCAGGACCCCTCGTCGTCGGTGCCGGCGACGCCCCACCCGGTCAACGTGCCGTAGAAGGTCGCGAGCTCCTTCGCGTCCGGGCAGTCGAGCATCAGCCCGGCCCAGGTCGCCGCCACGTCACTCGCGGAGCCAGCACTTGCGGACCCAGTCGCCGCACCGGTAGCGGCCGCGCCCCCGGCCCTCTCCACACCCATCTCCCGAGCCGGGTCCGTTCCCGCCATGGCGATCTCCTTCGCGTTCCGGTGTCGATGCGTCGGATCCCATCCTCGAAGCCATACCTGACTTCTCCTGGCAGGTATGGCCCGGGGAGAATCGGGCATGCGTGCCGGCCGGCTCCTCTCCGTCCTGCTGCTGTTGCAGACCCGTGGGCGGCTCACGGCGCATGAGATCGCCGACGAACTCGAGGTCTCCGTGCGGACGGTCTACCGGGATCTGGAGTCCCTCGTCGAGGCCGGGGTCCCCGTGCTGGCGGACCGCGGTGCCACCGGCGGGTACCGGCTGCTCGACGGCTACCGCACCCGGCTGACCGGGTTGACCTCCGGCGAGGCCGACTCCCTGTTCCTCGCCGGCGAGCTGGGGCTCGGCACGATGCTCGCGGCGGCGGAACTGAAGCTGATGGCGGCTCTGCCCGAGCAGCTGCGCGAACGGGCCGGCCGGGTGCGGGAGCGCTTCCATCTCGACGCGCCCGGCTGGTTCCGGGCCACCGAGGACATGCCGCTGCTGACCGAGGTGGCAGCGGCGGTGTGGGAGCAGCGCCGCGTCCGGGTCACCTACCGGCGTTGGCGGGCCCCCCGTGAGATCATCCGGCACCTCGAACCGCTCGGCGTGGTCCTCAAAAGCGGCACCTGGTACCTGGTCGCCAACGTCGCACACGGCACCCAGGGCGTAGGCCTGGCCGAGGACGCTGGCAGCAGCCGCGACCCTGACGGCACCCGAGCCGCAGGCGCCACCGAGAGTGCGGACGGCAGCGGAGGCGCGGAACCGGCGGGCGGGCCGGCCACCCTGCCCCGGGTGTACCGGGTCGCGAAGATCCTCAGCCTCGAGACGACCACCAAGACGTTCGAACGGCCGCATGGCTTCGACCTCGGCGCCTACTGGGCTGGCTGGACGGCCCGCTACGAATCCGAGGTCTACCGGGCGCGGGCGACCGTGCGGCTTTCCCCGACCGGCGTGACGATGGCCCCCTTCCGGACTCCCCCCGGCGGTCGCCCGCGCCGTCCGGGAAACGGCGAGCGCACCGGAGGAGGACGGCTGGGTACGCGCGGTGGTACCGATCGAGTCCGTCCGGCACGCCGAGCGCGAACTGCTCGTACTCGGCCCGGACCTGGAGGTGCTCCACCCCCCGGAGCTACGCGAGGCGATGACGCGCGCCGCGGGCGCGCTCGCCGCGCTGTACGGCGCACCGGCGGCGGGCAACGGCGGAAGTCGCAGGCCCGTCGCCGGGAACCACAACCTGCCGGAACCCTGACTGCCGGCAGCCTGACGCCTCCGGACGCCACGTGGCGCCTCGGCGCTTCGTCTGAATCACTGGGATGACGCCGGCACCAGGCTGCCAACCTTTACGGACGGTGGATGCCTACGCCCCTTGCTCAGCGTTCATCGAGGAAGCGCTGAGCGGGACGAAGCAGCGGCTTCGACGGTCGCCAACACCCCAGAGGGGGCTGAATCCAAGCCCGCGCGACCCGGAAGATCAACTGATCATGGCCACGACCAGAACAATGATCATATTTGGCCCTCGTCCAGACTCCGCGTGCATCTCTGAACCTAGGGCATGGAGCCACTGGTCACCGACGGTTCCGAACAGCGTATCTTCCACTCGAAGATCCTTCCAGATGCGTCGTATAGGTGATGCCAACCCCTGCCATTCATAGAGCACGTAGATTTCTGGCGTGATCAGAGGAAGCTACGACGTGGTGATCGTGGGTGCGGGCCCGGCTGGGAGCGTGGCCGCCTTCGCATTGAAGCGACAGAACCCCCGCCTTCGCGTACTTCTGACCGACAAGGCTGTTTTCCCGCGCGATAAGGCATGTGGTGACGGCCTCGGTGCAGGGGCAGTTGCGGCCCTGCGCCGCCTGGGCCTGCTTAGTGTTGTCCATGACGCCATTTCACCACTGAGCGTGCGAGTCAGCGGACCTGACGGAACCGAGGCGACGGCGGTCGGCCCGACAGTCGCCGGCCATGATCTTTCCGGGTATGTACTTCCACGTGAGATCCTCGACGCGCGTCTTGTTGCTGCGGCACGCGAGGTCGGAGTCGAAATACGGGAAGGAACATCATACCATTCATCGGAGCTGACCGGCAACAGCCAGGTTATCACACTCAAGACCGGCTCGAGATCAAACTCCGTCGAGGCAGCCCTGATGATCGGTGCCGATGGCGCCTATTCTCGGGTACGACGCGATCTTGGAGTCGGCCGCCAGGATGACCGATTCTCCTCGATCGCCATACGCTCATATGCCAAGTTCTCGGATCCGCGCCGCGCCCCGCAGGAGGTTATGCTGCTCCGACTTGACTTCAGTGACAAGGTGCTCCCTGGCTACGGATGGGTGTTTCCCGTCTCCGACGACGTCGTCAATCTCGGTGTGGGTCTACCGGTATCCACTATGCGGGATAAATCGTTGAACCCGCGCAATCTTCTCAGCGCCTACGTGGAGCACCTACGGGCCCGAGGGTTCATCGTCGAAGAGCCGAACAAGCTACTCTCACATTATCTCCCGCATGCCGGAAAACTGGCTCCGATGGCACATCCCCGCGCCGCACTCATCGGGGACGCCGCCGCGAGCATCAACCCTCTCAGTGGCGAAGGTATTGTCTACGCTATGGATTTGCATTGAAA
>NZ_CDWTMO010000108.1:0-14579 GCF_977946435.1 Frankia sp. CgKIO3
GCCTCACCCGACCCGACCCCGGCCCGGGGTCACGCGGGTGCCCGGGTCCACGGGCTCCCGGCGAGCGGGCTGCCCGGCAGCGTCTCGATATTTCCGTCCACCTGGGAAGCTGTCCTGCGACAATGGAGGAAGCCAAGGGGGTGTCGTGGCTACCGTTCCGGTAGGCAACCGTATGGTGGCGGGCCGATACCGACTTGTCGCGCGGCTGGGTGCGGGTACGATGGGGACGGTGTGGCGTGCCTTCGATTCCGTGCTGGAGACCGAGGCAGCCCTCAAGGAGATCGAGTTCGCCGGCGGAGTCGCCGAGGCCGAACGCGCGGACCGGGTCGAACGCGCCCTGCGGGAGGCGCGCCACGCGGCCAAGCTTCGCAGCCATCCGCATGTCGTCACCATCCTCGACGTGCTCTTGGAGAACGGCCTGCCCTGGATCGTGATGGAGCTCGTGCCGTCTCGGTCCCTGTTCGAGGTGGTCCGGTCCGACGGGCCCCTGCCCGTCGCCGAGGTCGCCCGGATCGGGACCGCGGTGCTCGACGCCCTCGTCGCGGCACGGGCGCATGGCATCGTTCACCGTGACGTCAAGCCGTCGAACGTCCTGATCGGGACCGACGGACGGGTCGTGCTCACCGACTTCGGCATCGCCACCGGCGACGGCGACCCGACCCTCACCGTCACCGGTGTCCTCGGGACCCCCCTTTACATGGCGCCGGAGCGGCTGAACAACCAGCCCGCCACCTTCGAGGCGGACCTGTTCAGCCTGGGCGGCACGCTGTACTTCGCCGTCGAGGGCCGGCCGCCGTTCGAGCGGGACACGTTCGGCGCGATGCTCGCGGCCATCCTGCTGCACCCGCCCGCCCCGGCGCACCGGGCCGGCGAGCTGGCCGCGGTGCTCGACGGCCTGTTGGAGAAGGACCCCGGCCGGCGGATGACCCCGGCCCGGGCGCGCGAGCTGCTCACCCGGGCGGCCCAGGCCGATCCGCCGCGTCGGGCGGCCCACGTTGACGAGCTGTCCTGGCATCCAGGGCCCACCGCCGGAGCGGCGCCCACCCAGGTGCCCAGCCAGGTGTCCGGCGGGCACGTCGATCCCGACGCGCCGCAGACCGGCTATCCCGCCGCCCCGATGGAGCTCACCGCGGTGGAGCAGGACGGCGCGGTCCTGCTCCGATGGGAACCGTCGGCCACGCAGGGCGCCTCCTACCGGGTGTCGCGTGTTCTCGTCGATCCCACGGCCCCCGGCGGCCGCCGCGAACGCAGCCTGGGCATCACCACGGCCACCGAGCTGTTCGACGCCGGCGTGCCCAGGGGCGTCCCGCACTGGCACGAGGTGGTCACCACGGTGTCCGGCGAATCCGGCCAGCTGCGGTCCATACCGGTCCGCACCCCGACCCGCACGCTCTTCCCGCCCGTCACGGCGCTGCGGGCAAGTATGATCGACGACGCGGTCGCGGTGATCGGCACGGCCGTCACCCATCACGCTTCGTAAACAGGCCCCGATCGTGACCTAACGCCCATCTCGAGCGGTGTGGCCGCGGGCCCGGGTGCCAGCATGGGTCACCGTGAAAAGTCCAGACAACATCGCCGGCAGCACCGGCACAATCGACAGCACCGACACCACCGGCCCGACCGACCGCACCAGCCCGAGCCACGCCGATCAGGACGGCTCCGCGCCGCTGCCAGCCTATGGCTACCGTGACATCGACCCGGGCACGGCCCGCCGGGCGAGCCGCTTCTACTGGGACGATGCCGCGGCGGACTACCAGTCGGAGCACGGCGCGTTCCTCGGCGACAGCGACTTCTGCTGGTGCCCGGAGGGACTGCGGGAGTCCGAGATCGGGTTGCTCGGCGACGTCGCCGGCAAGGTGGTCCTGGAAGTCGGCTGCGGCGGCGCGCAGTGCGCCCGCTGGCTGCGCGGGCAGGGCGCCCGGGTGGTGGGGTTCGACCTGTCCGGCGGTCAGCTGGACCAGGCCCGCGCGCTCGGGATCCGCACCGGTATCAACGTGCCACTCGTCCAGGCGGACGCCGCGGCGCTCCCGTTCGCGGCCGCCAGCGTGGACGTGGCCTGCTCGGCGTTCGGCGCGGTCCCGTTCGTCGCCGACAGTGGCACCGTGATGCGGGAAATCGCCCGGGTGCTGCGGCCGGGTGGCCGCTGGGTGTTCTCCACGACCCATCCGTTCGTCTGGTGCCTGCCGGATGACCCGGACGAGAACGGCCTGCGGGTCTTCCACAGCTACTTCGACCGACGCGCTTACACCGAGCACGACGAGCAGGGCACCGCGATCTACACCGAGACGCACCGCACGATGGGCGACCGGGTCCGCGAGATCGTCGCCGCGGGACTGATCCTGCTCGACGTCATCGAACCGGAATGGCCTCCCGGCCAGGAGCGGACCTGGGGGCAGTGGGGACCGATCCGGGGCAGGTACGTCCCCTCCACCTCAATCTTCGTAACTCAGCTCCCTTCCGGGGCATCGGGCGCCGATCAGTACGAATGCGGCGCACACCAGGCCGCCGACTCAACGCGGCAACGGGCTGACACACTATGCACACAACGCCCCAGGGTGCGGTGAGACGGCCCGATCCCCCCCGTTATGGTGAGCCCCGGATTCGCCGTTAGGGGCAGACCGTGTATCACGCTCACTCCACACCCGGAGATGTCACGTTCAGGCGACGCGGCAATCCGGCCGCCCGCGCGTGCGCGGGCGTGGTCATGACAGCGGCACTGATGCTCGTGGCCGGGTGCTCTTCCAGCGGCGGCGACACCGCCTCGTTCACCCCGGTGCCACGGGCCACCCGGATCGCGCCCGCCGTCGAGGCTGATCCCCTGCCGCCGTTGAGCAAGTTCATCACCCAGCCGGACGGCAGCCAGGTGACGACGGTCAGCGCCGACTACCTGTTCGACTCGAACAGCAGTGAGCTCCGGAGGGAGGCCGTGACCGCGTTGGGGCAGATCCTGCCGTCGATCCGTGAACACCCCGGCCACATCGCGGTCATCGGGTACAGCGATGGGCTGGGTCGGACCGAGGACAACCTACGGCTGTCGCAGGATCGCGCCAGGGCGGTCGAGTCGTGGCTTGCGACTCAGAGCATCCCCGGCTCGGTGCTGGAGGTCAAGGGCAAGGGCGAGGAAGGCGCGCAGGACGGCGTCGCCGACGCGAGCCGGCGCCGAGTGGAGATCGTGCTGCGATGACGAGCAATGTTCCCGTCGCTGTTCCCGTCGCTCCCACGGCGGCGGCCGAGGATGCGACCAAGGACGATCTGATGGTTGCCGGGCCGCGGCGACGGGTCCGGCGCAGGCGGCTCGCCGGCCTGGTCGCGGCGACGCTGCTCGCGGCGCCGATGCTCACCGCCTGCAACACCGGCGGTCTACTGGGCAAGGCCGACGCCTCCGCTCCGTTGGACTGCACCCGATACCAGGAGAAGGCGCCGGACAACGGCGCATCCCTGCTACTGATCCTTCTCGACCTGTCCGACAACTCACCCGAGACGGCCGGGCGGGTGACCGCCCGGGCCCAGCCCTATCTCGACACCGCGCTGGAGAACGGCGAGTACATCCGGCTGGTCGCCAGCGGCGGCGGCCCGATGACCTACTCGGACTGCTTCCACGGCGACCGGATGTTCCAGATCACTCGGAACAACGACCAGCGCGAGGAGAAGGACCGGCTCGCCGCGTCGAAGGTGCTCAGCCAGGAGATCGACCACATCATCCAAACCGAGCAGATCAGCCCGAAGGGCAGCGTGACGGGCCTGCTTGCCGGCATCAACGATGAGATCAACGCCGTCCGTTCCACGCCCGACGTGAAGGTCGACGAGGTGACCGTGCTGGTCTGGACGGACCTCCTGGGTACCGGTCAGGAGTCCGACTGCCTCAACGTCGACGGCAAGAAGGCCTCCGTGTCGATCGCCGAGGCACTGGTCAAACGGTGCGTCGAGACGAAGCAGATCACCTCCGTCGGAAACGGCTAAGGTGCGTTTCATCGGCGTCAACGAGGGATCGGCGGACCGCCCGCAGCAGGACCTCGCCCGTTATCTCAAGGGCGAGCTGTGCCGACGGATCAGCAGTGACTGCAGCTAGGACGGCTCCGCCCCGACCGGACACCCGGCGTCGTCATCCTCATGCCCCCGACCAGCCCGGTCCCGTCGAAAGCGGCACTGCATTGACCACTCTCACCGCTACCTCCGGTCCAGCCGCGACCGTCGCCGGGGCACCCGAGATCCCGGAACACCCCGCCCGCATCCGCCGCGGCGCGCACCACGCCGACACATCCGAGCCACTGATGATCGCGACAGCACCGGTGGAAACCCACGCAAGGAGGCGACCCATGGGTGTTCTTCACGAGCCCGAGGAGCAGCATTTCAGCCCGGCCCTCATGCGCTCGACGGTCGTGATCACCAGCTGTCTGCTCATGCTCGCGGTGCTGGAGATCTGGGTCTGGCTGACCCTGTCGTCGCCGTTCGCGAAGGTCTCCGTCACCGGCTCGATGATCGTGACCGCGCTCAGCTTCTTCATCACCGGGAACACCTTCCGACTGCGCGACATCCGCCGTCGCGTGGGCAACCAGGCCCGGGCTGGCCGGATCGCCCCGATCGACGCGCTGTCCAGGCTGCCGCCGCGGGAGACCATCCAGCGACGATTCCTGCTGGGGGCCGTCGGTGCGGTCGTCGGGGTCGGCACGCTCGTACTGACCATGGTCTTCTCCGGTGACGAGGCCCAGGGTGCGCGCGAGGCGATGGTCGCCTCGGTGCTCGGCATCGTCTGCGCCATGCTCTGCTTCGTCGGCGGCACCTTCGCCCGTCCGATCGACTGACCCGCCGACCACACCGACCACACCGACCAGCAGCCGACGACGCCGCCGACAGCTCCGTGGAACCTCTCGTCGAATGTCCCGTCGAACCCGTCCGGTCGAACCCGGAAGGACCGAGATCGGAAAGTAGGAACCTCCAAGGTGCTGCGTAGGGGAAACCAGCCAGGGCGTCTGGCCAAGCAGCTCATCCGCCGGGTGGGAGACGCCGACATCGCACTGGCGGGCGCCGAGACCCGCCCGAAGGTCCTCAAGAGCCTTGAGGACGCGGAGGTCCAGGAGGTCCGCGCTGCGGTCCGGGCCGACGGGCGGACCCTGGAAGAGCTGATCGCCGAACTCCGGATGGAGATCGACTCCCGGGCCGAACGCCGGGAGCAGCGGACCGAGCTGATCAAGAACAAGGTCGAACAGGGCCGGCTGTGGCGCAGCGTCGGGGTGCAGGAACGCATCCCGCAGATGGCGCTGGCGGGCCCGGCCCGGGCCGCGGTGCTGACGGTGCTCGCGGCGCTGGACTTCTACGTCTTCGCCCAGTCCTACGCCGTCCTCGCCGACGTCGGCGGGTACAGGCCCGAATGGTGGCTGGGCGGCCTGCTGGGGGTCGCCGTGTTCATCGCCGGGGTGGCGCTCGCCCACGGCATCAAGGCGTCGATCCTCGCGCGGGCCCAGAAGCAGATGCTCGCCGACGCCGACGCGGGCCGATTCAAGATCGATCCGGAGATCCGCGAGCAGCTGGTGGAGTCGAAATCGTCGCCGCTGGCCCTGACCCTCACCACCGCGATCTTCCTGCTGCTGTCCATCGCCGGGGTGCTGGTACGCACCCAGGGACCGGCCGGCGAGAGCACCGGCAGCGCGATGATCGTGTTCCAGGCGTTGATCCCGCTGGTCGCCGTCGCGGTCGAACTCTACCTGCACGACCCGACGGAACGGGACGAGCCGATGCCCAACATCGTCGACCGTCGACTCGAACGGCGGCTGGCCAAGGCCGAACGGCGGCTGCGCATCGTCGCGGCCCAGGTCGAGGCGAAGGTCTCCAGGATCGAGAAGCTCCACCGGGTCGAGGAGGCCATCCTGGACGTGGAGCAGAAGGACATGGGCCTGCGACACACCACCGACCTCGTCCTCGGCGGTGGCCACATCCCGACCGTCCCGACGAACGGCCGGGTCGCCGAGGTGGACCGCGACCAGTTGGAGAAGACCCTCAAAATGGCCCGTCGATCCTGATCCGGCCGACGGGCACTGATCCGGCCGACGGGTAGCATGTGAGACCGCCATCGACGAGCACGCCACCCGCGTGCCGACCCCACGACCGGGAGTGACACTATTCCCATGCTTTCGGATGACGGCCTTTCGGATGACGACGTAGACGAGATCGTCTTCAAGGCCGCGGGAAACGGCGACCATCGCGGCGCGGCGGCCACTCTGGAGGCCTTGGCCGAACAGAGCGAGACGCACGGCGAACGCGTCACCCGGGCGTCCCTGCTGGTCGACGCGGGCAGCCAGTACGGGCTTGCGGACGACTGGGACGAGGCGATCCGCTGCTACCGGGCGGCGGTGGCAGACGGCGGCGGCTGCCTGGTCGATCCCCGCGTCTGGCTGCATGACGGCCTGCTGCGCAACGGGCAGCCGGACGACGCGGCCGCGCTGCGGGCCGAGCTGAAGGCGTCCCGGTCGGTCGATCCGGGCGTCTACGAGGCCGTGGCCGAGAGCCTGGAGTCAATCGGCCTGCTCACCGACGCCCACGCCTGGTTCACCATGGGCTACCACCGCTGCGAACACGCCACGGTCCCCGACTTCATGCTCGATCTCCTGCTGGTCGGCCGGCGGCGGGTGCGCGTCGCCCTCGGTTATCCGACGGACGATCTCGACGAGGTGGCCGAGGACTACATGGAGACGGTCGGCGGCTGATGGCCCCCGGGGTGCCCGGGGAAGTACCCGGTGCCCGGGGAAGAGCGCGGCCGGATGCTTCGTTGCAACCAGCCGTGAGCCCGACCCGACCTGTCCCCTTGTCCGTGTTGGATCTCGTCCCGGTGGGCACCGGCGTCCCCGCCACCGACGCGGTCCGCGGGACGCTCGAACTCGCCCGACATGCCGAAAGGCTCGGATACACCCGATACTGGTTGGCCGAGCATCACGGCATCCCGGGGATCGCAAGCTCGGCGACCTCGATCCTCATCAGCCAGGTTGCCGCGGCCACCACCACCCTCAGGGTGGGGTCCGGTGGGGTGATGCTGCCCAACCATGCGCCACTCGCCATCGCCGAACAGTTCGGCACGTTGGGCACCCTCTTCCCGGGACGGATCGATCTGGGTATCGGCCGTGCTCCCGGCACCGATCCCGCGACCGCCCGGGCTCTGCGCCGCACCAGCGACCTGCCGGCCATCGACGACTTCCCCGCGCAGCTCGCCGAACTGACGACCTTTCTGGCCGGGGGGGATTTCCCCGACTCGCACCCAAGGCACGGCGTCACCGCGTTCCCGCGGGCCGAGGTGCCGCCCATCTGGTTGCTGGGATCGAGTGGCTACAGCGCCCAGGTGGCCGGCATGCTCGGCCTGCCGTTCGCGTTCGCGCACCATTTCAGCTCGGTGAACACAGTGCCGGCGCTGGAGCTCTACCGGAAGTCCTTCCGTCCCTCGCCCGGCCGGGAGCGACCGTACGCGCTCGTCGCCGCCGCGGTATTCTGCGCCGCCGACGACGAGCGCGCGGAGTGGCTGGCCGGACCGCAGCGGCTGGCGATGCTGCGGCTGCGTACCGGCCGCCCCGGGGTGTTCCCCTCGCCCGAGGAGGCCGCAGCCTACCCGTGGACCTCGCGGGAGCGGTCGATCGCGGAGGCCGCCACCGCCTCGCACATCGTCGGCTCCCCAGTGACGGTTCGCGCGGGGATCGACGCACTGCTCGACGAGACGGGCCCCGACGAGGTCATGGTCGTCACCAACGTCACCCGGCTGGCGGACCGGATCCGCTCCTACGAGCTGGTAGCCGAACTCGGCGGACTGACGTCGGCGGGTCCGGCGGCCGCGAGCGGCCGGGGCGCAGTACCCGTTCGGTGATCCGCGCAACCAGTCCGCGCGGCAGCAGTCGGGAGGCATTGGAGGCCAGGTAGTTCAGCCGTCCGTCGATGACATACGCCTGGCCGCGGTCGAGGGTACGGAACGCGGTGGCGATCACCTCGTCCGTGGTCCGCAACCGGCCACCGGCGGACATCCGGGTTCCCAGCACCTCGAAGAACTCGGTGTCGGTCGGTCCGGGGCATAACGCGAGGACGCGGACCCCCCGCCGACGGTACTCGGCCCACAGGCCGATCGAGAACGACAGGGCGAAGGCCTTCGAGGCCCCGTAGACGGCCATATACGGGACGGCCTGGAAACCCGGAGGTGGAGGAGACGTTGATGACCGTGCCGCGGTCCCGGGCCACCATGCCCGGCAGGAACAGGTGCGCGACCCGTTCGACGGCCACCACGTTCAGCATCACCTCACGATGATCCCGGTCGGCGGACAGCTCATGGTAAGGGCCGCGTGTCCCGAACCCGGCGTTGTTGACGAGGATGTCGACCTCCAGGCCCGCTTCGGCGACCGCCTCGGCGAGACGGTCCGGACCACGCTCGTCGGCGAGGTCGACCGCGATGACGTGCGCCTCGGTGCCGTACCGGGCAGCGAGGCGCTCCGCGACCATCCACAGCTTCGGTTCGGACGGCGCCACGAGGACGAGCCGGGCTCCACGGTCCGCGTACGCCTCGGCGAACGCCGCGCCGATGCCCGAGGATGCGCCGGTGATGAGAGCGGTGCTCATCCGAAGATCCGGGTCGGCGGTCATGCTTCTCCTGCTCAGCCGGGGTTCCGCGCGGGCGGGCGCGCCAGGCGCGCCACGGGGCGATGCCAGGAAACGCCATCATCGTCGGATTCCCTCACCCGCTCCGCTCGACTCGCCCGCAAAAAATAACTCCGATGCGCGTCTAATCAACTACACTTTCGCCGCTACCCGGCAGCCGCGGCAGGAGGATCGTGTCCATACGTAGTCGACTGTCCCGACATCCCGGCGTACTCGTCCTCCTCGCCATGAGTGCCGTTCTTGTCGCGACCCTCGGTCACGAACACCGCGGCCACAACGACAGCAGCCCGGACAGGCCAGGGCCCACCAGCGCGGTCAGTCTTCCCGGCCTACCCGCCGCCCATACACCACACGACGCCCATGGACCACTCGCTGACGGGGATCCGCGGCCCGGCCCCTGGCGGCGGGAGTTGGCGGCGGGAATCCGACCCGTCCCGGCGACCCAGCCGGGCAAGCTGCGCTTCGGCCTCGGGCCGGCGCTCGACAGCGCCCTCGCCTCGCCGCTCGCCGGAGACCTGGACTTTCTCACCACCTGGTACAATGGCCCGGGCGACCTGAGCTTCCTACGGAAGTGGCGGGCGGACCTGATTCCCGAAGTCTACCATTCCGGACACGGCATTCATCTCGTCGTCTGGCTCGACGGCACCGGCAGCGTGGGGACCTTCCAGACCTCCCATGGCCCCGCCTGCGGCCGGGAGTACCCGTTGTCCGGCGCCTTTCTCGCCGACGCCCGCGAGCTCGCCTCGATCTTCGCCGGGCCCGCGAACGGCCCGGCGCTCTACGTCACGCTCTTCACCGAGCTGCAGACATATCCGTGCCAGTCCAACGAGTGGGCCGCCACGCCCGAGACCACGAACTACTACCGGGCTCTGCAGGACCGGTACCTGGCGACCCAGGAGATCTTCCATGCCGGGGCGCCCAACGCCCGGGTGTCGCTGGGCTGGGGCGGTTGGCAGAGCCGCTGGGACGATCCGGTGAAGGGCGACGGCCGCTCCCTGATCACACACTTCGCGGACGTGCTGCGGGCGTCGGACTTCCAGAGCTTCCAGGCGATGGGGAACGATTCCAACGCCGCCGACGTGCGGAACATGACGAAGCTGCTGGGACAGTACGGCCCGGTCATGGTGGCGCATTTCAAGTCGGGGTCGCAGGCGGTCTGGGACGCGGACATGCACGCCCTGCTCGCCGGCGACGAGGCGCGCAAGCTCAGCCTGGACGGGCTGTTCGCCTTCAGTTTCATGGACCAGTCCAACATCATCTTCTCGCCCCGGGCGCTGGCCACCGCCCGGGGGGCGGTGCAGAGCCACGGCGTCCGGTCCTCGTTCTAACCGACCGCCTAGAACGATCAGTTAGTAAGCGGGCGGAGAGGGTAGTCGGTAGGACTACGAGGCAGCCGTGGCCCGCGCCCGCCGCACGCGATGATCACGCAATGAGGAGGAGGAGGAGGCCGCGCGGATGCGTCTGCCCGCAGCCCGGACCGTCCTGCGCGTGCCGAGCGCCCTCCTGGGGGCGGTGATCCAGCCGGTTCTCGCCCATACGGTTCTCGCCCATGCCCGGACCGGGTGGAGTCCGGCTTCGAAGCCCGGTTCCCCCGCACTCGGGCCCCCCGCGCCCCGCGCCGTCGATCACGACAGCGTCGATCACGAGATCGCCGGCTCCACGGCGGCCGGCGAACCGCGGGAGAAGGCCGGCGCCTACCGCCTCCTCAGTCTCGGGGTCCGTGGGATCTCCGGGCCGGCCGGCGAATCCCGTCGCCGGCAGGTGGAACGAGTACTGGAGAATCAGCCCGGGGTGGCGTGGGCCCGGGTCAACGAGCCGTTGCAATGTGTCCTGATCGGGTTCGCCGAACCGCCCCCCGCCCTTGACGATCTGGTCGCGGCCCTCGGCCGGGTGGAGGGCGTCGCGCTCGAACCGAGGCCGGGAGCGGTACCGAGGTTCGCGGCGCCGATCCGCCGGACGGCCACGGCACTGGCCGCCGACGGGGTCGCGTTCGCGCTGGCGTCAGCGGGCCGGCTCGCCCGGGCGGTGCCGCTGCCCATCGAGATCGCATCGCTGGTCACCCTCGTCGACACTCAACCCCGGCTACGCCGGTGGGTGGAGCAGATGCTCGGCGCGGGCCGGGCTGACGTCGTCCTCAGGCTGGTCAATGCCGGTGCCCTCGCCCTGGCGCAGGGGAATCTCGGTCTCGCGGTCGACGCCGGCTACCGGATGGTCATGCTGGGCGAGGCGCGTGCGCGCCGAGACACCTTCCTGGCGGCTCGGGACGAGCTGCTCGGTCATCCGGACTGGGCCGCGGCCGAGCCGGTGGTGACCGAACGGCCGCGGCCGCTGCCGGACGGTCCCGTGGAGCGCTACGCCGACCTCGCCGGACTCGGCGGGTTCGCGGCCGCCACCGCCGCCACCGGGAATCCGCGCCGTGCCGCGGCGCTGGCCGCCACCTCGCTGCCACGCCCGGCCCGGGTCGGGCGGGAGGGCTTCGCCGCCCAGTTGACCCGCGTCCTGGCGCGTCGCGGCGTCCACGTCATGGATTCGGCGGCCCTGCGGGTGCTCGACCGCGTCGACACCATCGTCATCGACGCCGACGTCCTGCGCAGCGAGGAACGCATCATCGCCGACGTCGTGCCGCTGGCCGGTGCGGACCGCAGCGACGTCGCGGTCCGCGCGCACGCCCTGTTCCGTCCGGCCGGTATCAGCACCGTCGCCACCGCGGAGGGCTGGGCCCTCGGGCCGGTGGAACAGCTCGGCCTGCGCGGCCGGACCGGTGTCCGGGAGCGCCGCGAACTGGCCCGGTCCGGGGCGGACACGGTGCTCGGTCTGGCTCAGGGCAGCAGGCTGATGGCGATCGTACCCGGGCGGGCGGAGGGGAGCCACCACCTGCTGGCCGCCTGCCGCCGTTCCGGGCGGGCGGTGTTCGTCGCCGGTGACCTTCCCGCCGGCGCCGGCGGAACAGCGGAGGACACCAACCTTCCCGGGGTACCCGGGGGGGACCGGCTCGTCGGCGCGATCCGCGGTCTGCAGGCCGAGCGCGGCGGCGTCCTGGTCGTGTCCCGCCGACGGGCCGCGGTCGGCACCGCGGACTGCGGCGTCGGCGTGAACGGCCACGACGGCTCGCCGGTCTGGGGGGCGCACATCCTGGTCGGGAATGACCTGGCCGCCGCCAGCCTCGTGGTCGAGGCGGTCGCCGCGGCCGCCCGGGTGAGCCAGCACGCGGTGCGGCTCGCCCAGGTGGGCTCGGGTGCCGGCGCGTTGGCCATGCTCACCGGGGCCGACTCGCGGCTGGTGTCCCGGGCCATGACAATGGTCACCGCGGCGGTCACCGCCGCCCTCGGCGAGGGGATCTGGGCGGCGCGGGAACTGGGTCGCCGCCCCCCGCCGCTCGCGGTCCCCCGTACCCCGTGGCACATCCTGCCGGCCGAGGACTGCCTGGCTCGGCTGGACAGCCGCCCGGGTGGACTGTCCACCGAGGATGCGGCGCGACGCCGCCAGGACGGCGCGGTGTCGATGCAGGCGACCGCGCCCAGCCTCGTCCGGGCGTTCGCGGCCGAGCTGGCCAACCCGCTCACCCCCGTCCTCCTCGGCGGCGCCGCGCTGTCGGCCGCGACCGGTTCCGTGCTGGACGCCAGTCTGGTGCTCAGCGTCGCGATCGGCTCGGCGTTCGCCGGCGCGGTCCAGCAGCTACGGGCGGACCGGGCGCTCGCCCGACTGTTCGCTGTCTCGGCGGTTCCGGCCCGGTTGCTGCGGGACGGGGAGGAGACCAAGCTGCCGGCGGACAACCTGGTCCCGGGCGACATCATCATGGTCGGGGCCGGGGATGTCGTCCCCGCGGACTGCCGGCTCCTGTCGACGACGGGACTCGACGTCGACGAGTCGTCGCTGACCGGCGAGTCCATGCCGGTCACGAAGTCGCCCGGACCAGTAGCAGCCGCCAACCTGGCGGACCGCTCCTCGATGATCTACGAAGGAACGACCGTCGCCGGCGGGCGGGGCACCGGCGTGGTGGTGGCCACCGGCCCGGCCACCGAGGCGGGGCGCAGCATGGCCGCGACCGCCGGTCCCGCCCGGCTCAGCGGCGTCGAGGCGCGACTGTCCACAATTACCGATCTCACCATTCCGGTGGCGCTCGGCGCCGCCGGGGCACTGTTGGCCTCCGGGTTGATCCATGGCCTGCCGATCCGGGACACCCTCAGCGCCGGGGTAGCGCTCGCCGTCGCGGCGGTGCCCGAAGGGCTGCCCTTCCTCGCCACCGCCGCCCAACTTTCCGCCGCCCGACGGCTCTCGGCGCGGGGCGCGCTGGTACGCAACCCCCGCACCATCGAGACCCTCGGCCGGGTGGACGTGCTGGGTTTCGACAAGACCGGAACGCTCACCGAGGGCAGGATCCGCCTGCACGCCGTCTCGGACGGCACGCATACCGCTGCGGCGACCGAGTTCGGACCGACGCATCGGCGGGTGCTGGCCGCCGGGCTACGCGCCACGCCGCGCGGCAAAGGAAAGAAGAAGTTGCCGCATCCGACCGACCGCGCGGTGCAGAAGGGAGCGGCCGCGGCTGCGGTGACCCGCGAGTACAGTCTCGCCGTGTGGTCGCCGACGGCCTCGCTTCCCTTCGAGCCGGGCCGCGGCTACCACGCGGCAGTGGGGGATGCCGGCACGACCACGCTGCTGAGCGTCAAGGGGGCGCCCGAGGTGCTGCTGCCACGGTGCGTCCGCCTCCGGACCGCCGACGGCACGGCACCGCTGAACGACTGCCGGCGGGCGAAGCTCATCCAGGAGCACAGCCGGCTCGCGGGCGCGGGCTACCGCGTCCTCGCGGTGGCCGATCGCGACCTGGGTTCCGCGCCCCGACCGGCGGACGAGGGACTCACCGATGACAGCGTGGCCGAGTTGACCTTCCTCGGCTTCCTTGTCCTCTCCGACCCGGTCCGGACCACGGCCGGGGCGTCGCTGGAGGCGCTACGCGCCGCGGGCGTGCAGGTGCTGATGATGACCGGAGACCATCCGGCCACTGCCAGGACGATCGCCACCGAGCTGGGAGTGCTCACCGACAACCAGATCATGCTGACGGGTGCCGAGCTCGAGGCCATGGACAACGAGGCCCTGGACGCGGTCCTGCCCAGGGTGGCCGTGATCGCCCGGGGCACTCCGCTGCACAAGGTGCGGGTCGTGGAGGCCTACCAGCGGCTGGGCAAGACGGTGGCGATGACCGGCGACGGCGCCAACGATGCGCCCACCATCCGGCTCGCCGACGTCGGCCTCGCGTTGGGCCGGCGCGGCACGCCGGCGGCCCGGGCCGCCGCCGACGTGATCGTGACGGACGACCAGCTGGACACGATCATCGACGTGCTCGTCGAGGGCCGTTCGATGTGGGCCTCGGTCCGCCAGGCCCTGGGCATCTTCGTGGGCGGGAACCTCGGCGAGATCGCGTTCACCCTCCTCGGCGCCATGGCCACCGGGCGATCGCCGCTGTCCGCGCGGCAACTGCTGCTCGTCAATCTGCTCACCGATCTCGCCCCGGCCCTGGCCGTCGCGCTGCGCGAGCCGGATCCGGAGGTGACCGGACAGCTCCTCGGCGAGGGTCCCGAGCGCTCCCTCGGTACCGCCCTGAACCGGGAGATCGCGGTGCGGACGGTCGCCACGACCCTCGCCGCCGCAGGTGCCTGGATCACCGCCCGCCTCACCGGGCGCCGACGGCACGCGAACACGGTCGGCCTCGCCGCGCTCGTCGGCTCGCAACTGGGCCAGACACTGCTCGTCGGCGGCCGCAGCCGGACGGTCCTGCTGAGCATCGTCGCCTCGGCGGTCGTCCTGGCCGCCATCGTGCAGATGCCAGGCGTCAGCCAGTTCTTCGGTTGCACCCCGCTCGGTCCGGTGGGCTGGTCGATCGCGATCGGCGCGTCGCTGGCGGGGACGTTGCTCTCCTTCTTCCTCCAGGCCCCCTCCAGGCCCCAGTCCGCCACCTA
>NZ_CDWTMO010000109.1:0-14443 GCF_977946435.1 Frankia sp. CgKIO3
GATTCCTCAGTGCGATCATGACCGGCATCCCGATGACCGTCTGGTCCCCGGCGGACTTCGTCCGTGACCCCGCCGGCTGGCTGCGCTCGTTCCTCGCCAGCGGCGCCACGATCTCGCCGGCGCCAAACTTCGCCTACGACGACCTCGTCCGGGCGATCGACCCGGACGAGGTACCCGGGCTGGACATACGCCGGTGGCGCGTCGCGCTGAACGGAGCCGAGCCGGTCTCCGCGGTCGGCGTTGAGCGCTTCCTCGACCACTTCGCGCCGGCCGGGTTCGCCCCCACGGCGATGTTCCCCGTGTACGGGATGGCCGAGGCCACCCTGGCCGTGGCCTTCCCGCCGCTGGGCCGCGCCCCCGTGGTCACCTGGGTCGACCGGGACCGACTCGCCGCCGAGGGAATCGTGACGGAGGTCCCGCGCGAGCATCCGCGCGCCAAGGGGCTGGTCGCCGTCGGCCGGCCGGTCCGCGACATCCGGATTCGCATCGCCGACCTGCACGGTGACGTCCTGGCCGATCCGCTCGGCGACGGTCTGGCGCCGAGCCTGCGGGTGGGCGAGATCCAGATCCGGGGTGGTTCGGTCACCTCGGGCTACCTCACCGCGGGGGGCCTGACGACCAGGGGCTTCACCGCGGACGGCTGGCTGCGCACCGGCGACCTCGGCTTCCAGCGCGGCAACGATCTGTTCGTGACCGGCCGAGACAAGGAAATGATCATTATACGCGGCATGAACTACTACCCCGAGGACGCCGAAGCGGCGGTGCGTGACCTTCCGGGCGTGCACCGACGTCGCGTCGTCGCCTTCGGCTCCCCCGACCAGCCAGACGCCGCCGACAGCCCCCCGGACGCCACCGGAGCGAAGGCTGCCGGCGGCGTCACGGTGGTCGGCGAGACCGCGCTGACCGAGCCCGCGGACCGAGCCCGACTCGCGACCGACCTGCGGATGGCGGCAACTGCGGCGCTGGGGCTATCCACGGTGACGGTGCGTCTGGTCGGGCCCGGCGCGCTGCCCCGTACCTCCAGCGGCAAATTCCAACGGCTGGCGGTACGCGACCTGGTCGGGCGCGGCGTGCTCTGACCCGCAAGCCCCGCCTCCGATTCCGCACGCCCAGCGCGTTCCGCGCCCATCGACCAGCCGCGCGTTCCGCGCCTATCGACCAGGGAGCCCGATGCACAGCCACCTGATGACGCCGAGCCCTGACGGCCCGCGGGAAGCCGACGATCCGGAGGACTACCTGAGCGTGCCGTGGTCCGTGCTCGCGGACTATCGGTGTTTCGGCTGCTCGCCGCACAATCCGCACGGGCTGCAACTACGCTTCTCCGCCCACGCCGACGGCATCTCGACCCGTTTCCGATTCGAACGCCGGCACGAGTCTTATCCCGGCGTCGTGCACGGTGGCCTCATCGGAGTGATCGTCGATGAGACGATGGGCAATCTGATCGTGCTGCAGGTCGGGCTCACCGCGTTCACCACCGCGCTGCGGGTGCGCTACCTCGCCCCGCTGAGCGTCGGCGCCGAGTACCGCTGCGTCGCCCGGCTGCACGGCGTCCCGGATGGTACCCCCGGCCGCGGGGACGCGGCACGGTCGGCGGAGCGAACAGCGGCGTAAACGGCGGCAGAGCAAACGGGCTGGTGCACGCCGAGGCCGAGATCCTCGACGATGCCGGGACGCTGCTCGCGACCGCAAGCGCAACCCACCGCCCGACCCCGATGGACACCGCCCGGGACCGGATGATGCTGAATCCGACCGAGGCCGACCGTGTCGCGCAGGCACTGGCGGCGACGCTCACCAGACCACCGGCCACCGGGTCCACCGCCGCCGGCCTCCCCACCTCAGAGGAGCACTGAATGTCAGTGTCGTATGCGGAGATCGTCACCACCGTCACCGCCATCGTCGCTCGTGAGCTCGGCATCCCGGTCGAGGACCTGGCTGCGGACGCCGATCTGCGCTCCGTGGAGGGCGCGGACTCGGTGAAGGTGCTCCGGATGATCGCCCGGGTAGAACGCGAGTACGACGTCGAGCTCGAGGACGAGGACGTCTTCTCGGCGGTCACCGTCGCCGACGTCGTCCAGGCGGCGCTGCAGGTGCAGGCCACATGAACTCGCCCGTCACCACCGCACCGGAGGCTGCGGTGGGCCTCGCCGCCGGGCCCACGACGGCCACCGGGCCCACGACGGGCACCGAACCTACGACGAGCGACACCAATCAGCACTACGACCTGCCGCCCGAGGTCTTCGGCCTGTTCCTCGATCCCCTGCGCAAATACAGCTCGGGTCTTTACCGCACGGAGCACGACACCCTCGAGCAGACGCAGATCGCCAAGCTCCACTTCGTCGCCGATCGGCTCGGCCTGCGCCGCGGTGGTCGCGTCCTCGACATCGGATGCGGCTGGGGTTCGCTGACGCTGTTCATGGCGGTCGAGTACGAAGCCGAGGTCGTCGGGGTCTCCCCCGCGGGGCGACAGCACGCCTACATCGCGCAGCGAGCTGCCGAACTCAGCGTGAGCGACCGCGTCACCACGGTCCAGGGCCACTTCGAGACGGTCGAGTTGCCCTCGGGGAGTTTCGACGCAGTGACAATGCTCGGCTCGATCGTGCACATGCCCGACCTCGATGTCGTGTTCCGGCGGGCCCGGGCGCTGCTGCGCCGCGACGGACGGCTGTACGTGTCGGAAAGCTGCTTTCGCAACGCGGCCACCCGGGGGGCGTTCGACCATCGGGAAGGGACCGAGTTCGTCCGCGCATCGATCTTCGGCTGGGGGGACATGCGGCCGCTGTCCGACCTCGTCACCGGTGCCGAGGACGCCGGTTTCTCCCTGGCAAGCCTAGACGATCTCACCGACGACTACCGGCGCACCATCGACGACTGGCTGGTGAACGTCGACGCGGCCGCGGAGCGGATCGACGCGATCCGCCCGGGAACGGCCGCGACGCTGCGCCGCTATCTGGAGGTCGCGAACGCCGGCTGGGGCTACACCACCAAGCACTACGCGCTGGTGTGCCGCAAGGCACGCTGACCGCCGCCGAGAGAGGAACGGGATCCACATCATGACGGCATCCGACATTCTCCGGCCGGCGTTCGGCCAGGCCCGCGGCGTCGAACCGCCGCGAGCCCCCGCACGCCCGGCCCTGGCGCCGCTGCTTCCTCCCGCCGAGGTCGAGGCGGCCGTCATCGCCTTCCACCAGGCGGGCTCCACCACCCGCCGCTTCAACGTCGAATCGACGTTCGCCTGGGAGAACGCCGACGCCGATCGGCTCACCGAGGGACAGCGCTCCGCGGTCCGGTTCATCACGTTGATCGAGGACCACCTGCCCGGCTACTTCGGCGTGTACGAGCAGGCCTTCCCGCTGAACCCCGACGTCGACGTCGAGACCTTCGTGCACAACCGGGAGCTCTACCACTTCACCGTGCGTTGGGCGCAGGAGGAGGACAGCCACGCCCGGGCGCTGTTCCGCTACCAGGTCGCCGCCGGCATCGCCGATCCCGACGAGCTGCGGCGGGAACTGGCGGCCGAGGGGCGCAAGCACTTCGAACTGCCGCACGACCACGCGGTCTCGCTGTTCGCCTATGCCCTGGTCCAAGAGAAGGCGACCCAGCTGTACTACCAGCAGCTGCGGGCGGTCGTCGGCGATCCGGTGTTGGCCGATCTGCTGAACCGGCTCGCCAAGGACGAGGCCCGGCACTTCACCTTCATGGCCGACATCGTGGAACGGTACCTGCGCCGCCACGGCGACGCCGTCGTCGAGCCGATCCGGGAGGCTATCGCGCACTTCCGGATGCCACTAGCCGACACGATTCGGAGTTACTGGCGCTGGGCCCTGCGGATCGCCGAGACTGCCCGCTACGATCACACCGACGCTTACCCGCACCTCATCCGGGTGGTCAACCGGGCGGTCGACGTCCGCACCGACAAGGTCGACGAACTGGTCCGCTTCGTCGACGCCTGCCGGTCGACGACCCTGGACACCCCGTAGGACTCTGCCAGGACCAACACGGCAGCAGTGGCCCGTCCTACGAAGCGGCGGCCGGTGAATGTGGGGGGGCCTGAGCACGGTCTGCGATCCCTGGACCGTGCTCAGGTCCCCACAACTCGGCCGCCGAAGCGGTCAGGGCATCGCCTCCACCAGCGCCTGCCGGATGTCGGAGTTCCGGTTGAACTCCCGGCCCAGAACACTGCCGAGCGCCTTGCGGATCTTCATCTGGAGCTGTTCCAGCGTATCCGGATCGGAAACCTGCAAGAACACCTCGAACGCGGTGTCAATGGTCTCGTGGCCCTGAAGGTCTTCGAGCAGGCGATGCTTGAATTCCCCCACCGGATGCTTGATCCGATTGTTCGACATGTAGAAGTGGAACGTCTCCAACACGGATACAAGCTCGTGCGGATTCCGCTCCAGCCGGCGCTTCGCGAAGTACATGAGCTCCCGAGCATGACCGGCTTCGTCCCGGCTGGCGCGCAGCATGAGGTCCGCCAGCACCGGCTCGCGCACCCATTCCGACATCGTCCGGTAGACCGTGTTCACCGTCATCTCCGAGATGACGTTGGTGATCAGAGTGGCGCTGGGCGTGGTACCCGGTACGTAGGGCTCGCGCAACGCCTCGATCCGGCGCTGGTCGATCTGGGCGTTCACCGCCTGCAGCCACGCCCGGAAGGCGTAGTGGTGCTGGAGCTCCTGGTAGCCCCAGATGTTCACGAAGGCAGAGCAGTCGTAATCGTCGATGAACTCGTTGAGAAAGCCGTGCACCGCTGCGATGGAGGTGGCCTCGCCCATGACCGCGCCCTTGACCAGCGCGATGTACTCGGGCTGGATGAGATCCCTGCGGATCTCATCCAACGGCAGGTCGACCAGCTTCCACTGCAGCCGCTCATAGTGCTGGAATACGTCGAAGCTGTGCGCGTTCTCGATGGTGTCGGAGGTCGCCATGCTGGAATCTCCCCTGGCCCGGTCCCGTCGACCTGTGCAGACTAGTTTCTATTTCACCACAATTAGTTTGACAATATCGGCGGCCGGTCATTGCATCATCCCATCGATCGATGGGAACAGGCTATCGTACCCACGACAAAGTCCCTGGATTTTTATGATGTTCTCGCCCAGGATTCCGGGAAGATTAACCCACGAGTCGATCCGGCGGGCCGACAATACCCATGGCTGCTCTGGCTCCATGAACCTGCTCCATGCACCTGCTCCATGAACCGCACGAAAACCGCGCGAGAGGCCGGGTAAGAGGGAGTTCATGTGACACCTGCTGCGCACGCTGCTGACGCGGGTCAAGAAGCTGGAGCTGCCTGGAACCGCTCAGTGACAGCCTCCAAGGCAAGCCGGACGTCAGCTTCCGCGGCCTTGCAGGACTCCCTGTCGCCCCGCGGTACCCGCGGGCACGCTGTCGTCCTCGGCGCCGGGATGGCCGGACTCCTCGCGGCCCGGGTGACGGCCGAGTTCTTCGACCGGGTGACGATCATCGAACGAGATGACCTCACCACCGAGGGTACTCGCCGCGGCGTGGCGCAGGGATCCCACCTGCACGCCCTCACCGAACGAGGCCGGTTGTGCCTGGAGGAGCTGTTCCCCGGGTTCACCGACACCGTGACCGGCCACGGTGCGCCCCGCGCCCACATGCTCGTCGAGACCCGGTGGTACGTCCGCGGGCTGCGGTTGTACCCCACCGACACCGGGCTCACCTCCCTGCTGGCAAGCCGGCCGCTGCTGGAGGGCGTGCTGCGGGAGGCCATACTCGCTCGTTCCCAGGTCCGCCTGCTGCAGCGGGTGCGCGCCGTTGGGCTGGTGGCGCGGCCCGGCCCGGGCGAACCCGGCCGGATCGTCGGGGTCCGGGTCGAACGCCTCGATGGCGGCCCGCGGCCAGACGACGCCCGAGTCAACGGCTCCAGCACCCGGCCCGACAGCAGCACCCGGCCTGACGGGGTACGCCCTGCGGATGCGCACCTCGACGGCGGCGAGGTCATCGAGGCGGATCTGGTCGTCGATGCGACCGGCCGCGGCTCCCGGGCAGCGGACTGGCTCGCCGCGCACGGGCTGCCCGTGCCCGTGCGGGAGCAGGTCGACGTCGACCTCGGCTACACCTCCCGCGTCTACCGGCGACGCGCGAGCGACCTCGACGGCCAACGCGCGGTTATCATCTCGACGATTCCCGGGCTGCGCGGCGGTGGCGCCGTCGCGCAGGAGGACGATCGGTGGATCGTCACCCTGGCCGGCATGCTCGGCGAGCATCCGCCCACCGACCCGGACGGGTTCGCCCGCTTCGCGGCGACCCTGCCCGCTCCCGACATCGCCCGGTTCATCGCCGACGCCGAGCCGCTCGGGGACCCGATCCCCTACCGCTTCCGCGGATCGGTGCGACGCCCGTACGCACGCCTGCGCGAGCCCAGCGCCGGCTTCGTCGCCCTCGGGGACGCGGTGTGCACCCTCAACCCGCTGTACGCCCAAGGGATGACGGTCGCGGCCCAGCAGGCGCTGGCGCTGCGGGACGCCCTGCGGGATACGCCGGACGCGCTCGGCCCACCCGCCGCCCGCACCGGCACCTCCGCCCGCACCGACGCCTCCGCCCGCACCGGCACCGATCTACCCCGGCGGTTCTTCACCGCCGCGGCCGTTCCCGCCGACCTGGCCTGGTCCCTGGCCACCGGAAATGATCTAGGATACCCACAGGTGCAGGGACGGCGCACCCCGCGGATCAGGCTGGTCAACGCCTACCTGCCCCACGTGCACGCCGCCGCGCACACCGACCCGGTGGTGGCCCGGGTGTTCATGCGGATCATCAATCTGGTCGAACCGCCATCGGCACTGCTGCGACCGGACGTCCTCACCCGGGTGCTACGCGCCCGCCGCTCCCCCGCGGCGGACCGGAGCCCGACCCCGAACGGATCTGGTCACCGAAGATGACCAGATCCGTTCGGGGCTCTCGCGGGCACCGATCCGCGTCGACGGCGTGGGATGCGTTGCCCAGCCGGAACCCGGATCAGCTCCGAAGGGAGGGTGCTACGGGTCCCGGGCCGGGAATCCCCGCCTCAGCTACTGGGCTGGGCGGGGTTCACGGGTGGACAGCACTCGCGCTCATGGCCGCGGCGACACGTTCATGGTGTTTCGCCGCGTAGGCTTCTCGATTGTTCAGCCGGGGGAACTGTTCCCCCGGAACCGGCACACCGAGGAAGTCGCACAGGGGACCCCACCCCTGGGCGATGTCGAATACCAACAGACGGTCGGCTGAGATCTCGCGTTGCACCGCGGCATTGTGCTCCGCGAAGACCTGTAGGGCGTATTCCTTGTCCGCGAAACGCCCCTTGAAGACACCGTCCCACACCACCAGATTCATCATGGTGATCACGCGCATGGCTTCCGCGCTCATTCTCGCCGGTCGGTTCGATATCGCTTGGAACAATGTGTTCCGCGCACTGTCATATCATTTTTCCGGGTCGCGAACCGTAAGAATCATTCGAGCCGACGGGTAGTGGGCGGCGAGCTCCCGCCAGAACCGGGCACCCGGCCAATCGACTGTCGATCTGTACTGGCCATACAGCGAGTCCCAGTCCGCAGGAGCACCTTCGGCGGCACTCGTCCATGCAGCGATAGTCTCCCGGTGCGCGAGGACCTCGTCCATGTGATGACAAGGGCCGTAACCGAGCTGTTCGAGGGCCAACTTGAGCGAAAGCGTTCCGGTACGCCCGAAGCCCGCACCAATGATGTTGGTCATACCCCTCCTCGAAAGACAACGGATGCAATATTAACGACCACTTCGTTGCGAGTCCAGAGGGAATTTTGATAATCTATTATCTTGGTAGGGATTATGAAGTTATAAGTGCCGTAACTATCCGCACCCGGTTGCCCGGTGTAGTTTTATGGAAGATTCAGGATTCACCACGGCGCCGCGGCCGGGCGGGCACGGCACCGCTGGCGATAGCGGACACGCGGACAGCGGCCCCGCCGCCGGGTCAGCTGCCGCCGTCACTGCCGCCGGTGACCTCGATGTGCCTGGGCTGACTCTTCCTGGACTTGGCGAGCCGGATCGTCAGCACCCCGTTGTCCAGCGTCGCGCTGACCGACTCCGGGTCCACCTCACCCGGCAGCACGATGCGATGTTCGAACCTGCCCACCCGGCGGGTCTGACGGCGTAGCACACCCTTCCGTTCCCGCTCCTTGATCTCACCGGTGACCCAAAGCTCGTTATCCTGCAGGTCGATCGAGACATCGCGGCGGCGTACCCCGGGGAGCTCGAGTTCGACGATGTAGGCGTCGTCGGTCTCCTCGATGTCGACCGGGACGACGACGGCGGCCAACAGTCCAACCGGTCGGCCTTCCGCACCACCGACGACGTCGCCGAGCAGGCTTCCCATCCGGGTCCAGGCGTCCTCGATCTCCCGGAACGGATCCCACCTGATCACCGGGGCCGGACGTTGGCTGCTTCGCACCGGAAATGCCATGAGATTTCTCCACTCGTCAGCATCATTTCGACATCATTCGATTCGACGACGCAATCAGCCATTGTCGGCAAAATACTTCCACCGCCGTCTACCCGGTCGTCGGCGGGTAAATCAGCCGCAGCGGGAAATACTGGCCACCACTCCGGGGCTGTTCCGCAACCGCCGGGACGGTGAACGACCGGCGCGGCCTCTCCGGGACGGCCACCGCCCGGGCACGCAGCACCCGGGCAGATACGGAGGCCGCGAAGCAAGGCGGTCCCGCCATCCCCTCGAATCAGTTTTCCTCATCAAGGCGAGCCGGCGGGAGATTGGCCCTGCCCGCTGACGGACAATGGGCCCAAAGTCCTTCTACCCAGCTCCGCCCGCAGGAAACCACAGCCAGGCGACGGTGGCGACGGTGCGGGCATCACGGCATACCGGGAATGGCCGTTGCATTCTACCCATCTTCCTCGTGCCGGCGCAGACCTCGACTTGCTGGCGAGTGCGGCAGCAGCATTTTTGCGATCAGTTGAGATTTGTGTTAATCGGGTGGATGACAAGGGCGGCAGTGGGCATGAGGCAGCCGGCGCGGGTGTCCCAGCCGAGATGGTCACCGCCGTGGACACGGCCCGGGCGAGACGGCCGGTACAGCCGCTCGATGCCGGATTCCCGACTCGCCCCGTTGATCTACGGGCGCCGTGATGGAGGCCGGGCCGGATGGTCGGGCCAACCCTCGAACAGGCCGGGAGGAGGGGATATCCGATGACCGCCTTCGAACTGGACAGCTCGCTGGTCGACAAGTTCGCAACCGGCGATCTCGATCCACGGGAGGAAGCGACCCTTGCCGAGCAGCTGGCGCGTCTCCTGGCGTTCCACTGGAACCTGCCCCACCCGCTCGAGGCCACGTTGTCGCGGATCATCGCTCACCTGGGGGGTCAACGCGCCCTGTTGGCATGGCTGGACCGGCATCCTGGAGCAGGAACAGCACGATATGCTCGCGGCCGTCAGCCAGCAATCCGCTGGTAGGCGTCCGGCCAGTCCGCCTTCGCCGCCACCGCGCAGAACCCCTTCTCCTCGATCAGCCGCCGGGTCATCGCGGCGCGGGCGGCGTAGCACTCGTGGGTGCCGTGCGACGCCTCGCCGATCAACACCAGGCTGGCGTCACCAACCAGATCGAACAGCCTGTCGCCGGCCGGAACGCCGTCCTGGACCGGCACCATCTCGGATCGGACGACGGCCGCGTCCGGGCGGTACACCACGGTTCCCGCGGGAAGCCGGGACGTCGCCGCCGCGCGCAGCAGACCGCGCACCTGTTTCATCGGTGGTCTGGGTGAAATCCCAGTAGGACTGCCCGACCGCGAAGAACGGCGACGGCGTCGTCGCACACCACCTCGTCCGCCAGCGCCGTCAGCTCCCGGCAGGTGGAAGAGGGTGCCGCCGGCACGGCGACGACGATCCGGGCCGGCTGCAGTTGCCGCAACGCCTGGATGGCGGCCCGCATACTCGCGCCCGTGGCCAGGCCATCATCCCCCTGCCCATTCGGCGGCAAGATTCGCTTGATGCCCAGCACGGAGCGAGGGAAACCGTGTGTCCGTGGTCGGCCGGCCGGCGACGCCCGACCGGTGGGTCTCGCGGCCGGCCTGCTGCATTCACCGGAGCCCGCCGAGGGCGCGCGTCAGACCGCCGCGGCCGGCACCGGGGCGAGGGCGAGACCCGTCCCCGGCAGGGCGGCCCGCACCTCGGCGGCGAGCAGGTTCCAGTCCGTCACGCAGGCCGAGGTCGAGCGGTAGGCCAGGCCGACGCGCCGGTGCGGCGCGGGCCGGCGGAACGTGGCAACGGCCAAGCCCCGCCCCTCGCCGACCTCGACTCCGACGGCGGCGGCGGGGACGAGGGTCAGCCCCAGGCCACCGGCGACCATCTGGACGATCGTCGACAGGCTCGCCGCACGCAGGGTAGAACGCTCCCGTGCCCCCGCCTCCCGGCAGACCTCGAGCGCCTGGGCCCGGAAGCAGTGCCCGTCCTCCAGCAGGAGCAGGTCCTGCCCGCCGATGGCGGCGACCGGCACGGCGGCGCCACCCGCCAGCGGGTGATCCGCGGGGGTGACGAGGACGAAGTCCTCGTCGTACAGCGGAATCTCGGCTGTCCCCGGCTCATCGGTGGGCAGAGCGAGCAGCGCGAGATCGAGCGCACCGCCGCGCAGCTCCGCCAGCAGGGTGGCCGTCTGGGACTCCCGCGGCCGCAGCCGTGCCTGCGGCCACCGTTCCCGCAGCGTCGGCAGCAGCCGTGGGAGCAGGTAGGGGGCCACCGTGGGGATGACCCCGAGACGAATGTCACCGACCAGGGGTTCCCGGGCCCGGATGGCCAGTTCGCCGATGTCGTCGACGGCGCCCAGCACCCCCCGGGCCCGCCGGACGATCTCCTCCCCGAGTTCGGTGAGCAGGACGCTGCGGGTGGTGCGTTCCACGAGCTGGACGCCCAGGGTGCGCTCGAGCGCCGCCACCGCGCTGGACAGCGTCGGCTGACTGACATGCAGGGCCGCCGCGGCGCGGCCGAAATGCCGGTGATCGGCCACCCCGACGAGGGCGCGCAGCTGGGCCAGGGTCGGTTGCGGACTAGCCATAGATTGAGGCTATCAAAGTTGCGAAATTTTTCGATTTCTCTTCCGAGTGGCCGACCGTGACAGTGTGACAGTTGTGACAGTTGTGACAGTGAAGTCATCCCTGCGCGGCTTCTCGATCAACGAGGCCGTCGACGAGGCCGCCACCGAGGCCGCGGCCATCTACTGGGGCCGGTGTCACGGCTGTTCCACCGCACGCGTTCCTGATCGCTCTTGATATCCGTCTATGCCCGGAGGGTCCCATGTCCGAGAACCATGACGCAGTCGTGTACGACATGAATGCGGAGAGCGGCGGTGGCTGCCCAGTCGCGCCCGGTCGCGCCCCGCACCCCACCCAGGGCGGCGGAAACCGCGGCTGGTGGCCGAACCAGCTCAACCTGAAGATCCTCGCCAAGAACCCCGCCGTGGCCAACCCCCTCGGCGGGGAGTTCACCTATGCCGAGGCCTTCAGGACCCTCGACCTCGCCGCCGTGAAGCAGGACATCGCGGAGGTGCTGACTACCTCGCAGGCCTGGTGGCCGGCCGACTACGGTCACTACGGCCCGTTCATCATCCGGATGGCGTGGCACAGCGCGGGCACCTACCGCATCAGCGACGGCCGCGGTGGTGCGGGTGCCGGCCAGCTGCGTTTCGCTCCCCTTAACAGCTGGCCGGACAACGCGAACCTCGACAAGGCTCGCCGCCTGCTGTGGCCGGTCAAGAAGAAGTACGGCCAGAAGATCTCGTGGGCCGACCTGATGATCCTCGCCGGCAACGTCGCCCTGGAGTCGATGGGCTTCGAGACCTTCGGCTTCGCCGGCGGCCGGGTGGACGTCTGGGAGCCTGACGAGGACGTCTACTGGGGCCCCGAGACCACCTGGCTCGACGACGAGCGCTACACCGGCGACCGGGAGCTCGAGAATCCCCTCGCCGCGGTCCAGATGGGTCTCATCTACGTCAACCCGGAGGGCCCGAACGGCAACCCAGACCCGATCGCCGCGGCACGCGACATCCGCGAGACGTTCCGCCGGATGGCGATGAACGACGAGGAGACGGTCGCCCTGATCGCCGGCGGCCACACCTTCGGCAAGACCCACGGCGCGGCCAACCCGGACGAGCATGTCGGCCCGGAGCCCGAGGGCGCCCCCCTCGAGGAGCAGGGCTTCGGCTGGACGAGCACCTTCGGCACCGGCAGGGGCGGGGACACGATCACCAGCGGGCTTGAGGGTGCGTGGACGAACACCCCGGTGAACTGGGACAACAGCTTCTTCGAGATCCTGTTCGGCCACGAGTGGGAGCTGGCGAAGAGCCCCGCCGGTGCGAACCAGTGGAAGCCCAAGGACGGTGCCGGTGCCGGTGCCGGTGCCGGCACCGTCCCCGACGCCCACGACGCATCGAAGAGCCACGCCCCCACGATGCTGACGACGGACCTCGCCCTCCGGTTCGACCCGATCTACGAGCCCATCTCGCGGCGCTTCCTGGAGAACCCGAGCGCGTTCGCGGACGCGTTCGCCCGGGCGTGGTTCAAGCTGACGCACCGTGACCTGGGGCCGGTCGCGCGCTACCTCGGCCCGGAGGTCCCGACCGAGACGCTGCTGTGGCAGGACCCGCTCCCGGCGGTGGCCCACGAGCTCATCGACGCCGCGGGCGTCGCCACTCTCAAAGGTCAGATCCTCGCCTCGGGCCTGTCGGTCTCCCAGCTGGTCTCCACCGCGTGGGCGTCGGCCTCGACGTTCCGCGGTGGTGACAAGCGCGGCGGCGCCAACGGTGCGCGCATCCGCCTCGAACCGCAGCGCGGTTGGGAGGTCAACGACCCCGACCAGCTGGCGGCGGTCCTGCGCACGCTGACGGGGATCCAGGAGGCCTTCAACGCCGCCCAGACCAGCGGCAAGCAGGTCTCGCTCGCCGACCTGATCGTGCTCGCCGGTGGTGTTGCCGTCGAGCGGGCCGCCGCGAACGCCGGCTTCGACGTCGAGGTCCCCTTCGCACCGGGACGTACCGACGCGTCGCAGGAGCAGACCGACGTGGAGTCGTTCGCGGTGCTCGAGCCGACGGCGGACGGGTTCCGCAACTACCTCGGGAAGGGCCACCGCCTGCCGGCTGAGTACCTTCTGCTCGACCGGGCGAACCAGCTGACCCTGAGCGCCCCCGAGCTGACGGTCCTCGTCGGTGGTTTGCGGGTCCTGGGTGCCAACTACCAGCAGTCGCCGCTCGGCGTCTTCACCGCGACTCCCGGGTCGCTGACGAACGACTTCTTCGTCAACCTGCTCGAGCTGGGCACGACGTGGAAAGCGACGTCCGAGGACGCGAACACCTTCGAGGGCCGCGATGCCGCCACGGGCAAGGTCAGGTGGACCGGCAGCCGCGCCGACCTCGTCTTCGGTTCGAACTCCGAGCTGCGCGCGCTCGCGGAGGTCTACGCGAGCGACGACGCGCGGGAGAAGTTCGTGCACGACTTTGTCGCGGCGTGGGTCAAGGTGATGAACCTCGACCGGTTCGACCTCGTCTAATCCTGGTTCACCTCGCCCGATCCTGACGTCCAGGTTGGCCCGTGCCGGGCCAACCTGGACGTCCTCGGTCCCCGGTCCCGAGCTCCCCGTTCCCGTACCGAGCATCGGCCTCACCACCGGCGCACTCGCCGTACTCGCCGTACTCGCCGAGATCTCCCTCACCGCCGCCGCCGCGCTCGGGAAGAGCGATAGCGTGCGCGCCGCCAGCCTGCATCTGGACACGCCTGGCGACTGGCCCACGCGCCCACCCGAGGCACGGGAGAAACCCTCGGCATCCGATCCCCTCGTTCCCCTGCTGCTCTATACCCAGGCCTGGGCCGGCGACCGCCACGGTTCGGCGCACAGCCGGATACTGCCCACCAGATCGGTCACCCAGGTGATGTCGATGGACGTGACCTTCGTCCGTTCCTTCCCCCTCGACGCGGAGGCCGAGGCTGCGGTCACCGTGCGACGCGTAAGTCGACAACTCGCTGTAGCCAACTCCGAGATCGGAACGGCGGGATCCCGTCCGAGCGTGCTCGCGCGTTTCCTCGTCTCGCGCATCACCGTCCGCTGACCCCTTCGAGGACGCGCTGGTCAACGCCCGTTCGAGGACTGGACGGAGCGGGGACCGCAGCAGTCCGGTCAAGCGCGCCCGCACCTGAGCCGAGTCGGTCAGGTCGACATTTTTATTAACTCTGCGTAACAGAATGCGGAATACAACGTGGTCCTTCGCCGCCCCGGACCGGAGGGCCACCCCTATTGCTGCCACAATGCGACTTTGTAAGCACGGTTCGTAGCCAGACCGCACCAAAGACCACTAACCGCACATCCAACATTGCAGTCCGGAGTCGGGGGAATGCCAGGTCCCGGACAGCGCGATCATCAGGGGGATCAAGAGATCATGACGTTAACGCATCCGACCGAGACGCCGACGAGCCGGAT
>NZ_CDWTMO010000110.1:0-14423 GCF_977946435.1 Frankia sp. CgKIO3
GTGGGGGATCGTCGGGTGGGAAACCCTCCGGCCGTAGCTCTTCGACGTGCAGTTCCAGATAGTCCGGACCCGTCGCCACCGCTACCCGCCGCTCCACCGAGATCACCACATCTCCATGGTCGCGTCTCGCGGGGCCGGACAGCCCCCGATCGGGTGATCGGGGGCTCGCCGAGCGGCAGGCGAATCTTCGGCTCATGCGACGCATCCGGAGAATCTCGACAGCGCCGGGCGGGGTCGAAGCGTCCGACGAGGAATATCCGGATCGGGAGAAAGCGCGGACGGGAAGAACGCCGGCGTAGGGGCGCAAGGGTAGAGAGTTAGGACGCGGGCGAGGGGGAACGACATGGCCGAGAAGGACGGGTGCCAACGGGCCGGGTTCGGGCCGTTCGTCCGGGAGCCGCTGGAGGGCGTGCGCCGGATCGCGGTGCTGCGGGCCAGCGGGCTCGGCGACTTCGTGTTGGCGCTGCCGGCGTTGGAGGCGCTGCGGGCGGCCTATCCGGACGCGCATCTGGTGTACCTCGGTCTGCCCTGGCACGTCGAGCTGTTGGCGGGCCGCTCGGGACCCTGGGACGAGGTGGCGGCCATCCTGCCCTGGCCCGGCGTGTCCACCAGCACGCAAGGACCCTCGCCGACCGGTACGGCCCCGACCTCCGCCACCACCGACGACCTACGGACGGATGGCACTCGAGCCGACGACGAGGTGCGAACGGATCGCGTGCGCGACGGCGGGGTGCGCGACGGCGCCGTGCGCGCGTTCGTCCGGCGCCACCGGGTGGCCCGCTACGACCTGGCGCTGCAGCTGCACGGTGGGGGCGCCCATTCCACCCCGCTGGTGCACGCCTTGGGCGCGCGGTTCACCGCCGGTGGCCGGGACGTGGGAGCGCCGTCGCTGCACCGGTCCGGTCCGTTCCGTTCCGGCATCTGCAACACGAGACGTTGCGCAACCTGGAGATCGTGGGACTCGTCGGGGCTTCCCCCGTCACCCTGAACCCCGGATTGACCGTGACGGCCGACGATCGCCGGGCGGCCGCCGAGGCCATGGCAGCTGCCGAAGCCACGGCGGGCGCCGAGGTCACGGCCGGGGCCGCCCCGCTGGTTGTTCTGCATCCCGGCGCGAGCGATCCGCGTCGGCGCTGGCCCGTCGACCGGTTCGCCGGAGTCGCGAACGCGCTCGCGGCGGACGGCGCTCGCATCATGATCGTCGGTGTAGCGGCCGAGCGAGCCCTCGCTGAACGGCTCGCGGCGGGCGTGTCGGGGCCCGTGGTGAACCTGGCCGGCCGCCTCTGCCTGCCCGGCCTGGTGGGGATTCTCGCCACCGCCGACCTGATGATCGGTAACGACTCGGGGCCGCGGCACCTCGCCGGTGCACTCGGTATTCCGACCGTCGGCGTCTTCTGGTGCGGCAATGTGATCAACGTTGGGCCGCTGGAACGGGCCCGCCACCGCATCGCCACGTCTTTTCAGACGACCTGCCCGGAATGTGGGGCGAGTCAGGCGCACGGGCGATGCCCCCACAACCCGTCGTTCGTCGCGGATGTATCCGTGGACGAGGTCCTCGTCGAAGCCCGGAACCTGCTCGCCCGGGACTGGCTCGCCTGGGACTGGAAGGTACCCCCGGGTCCGCCTGACTCGGCTCCGCTCGATCGGCCAGCCGCCGTTCGATGATCGGGACGGTCAGCCGATTCCCGCGTGCATCTCGAAGTCCAGCGCACCGATGCCGACGAGCCAGTACACCCAGTCGGCGTCGCGGGTCGGGGCGACCTGTCCGCCCGGTGGCTGGTAGCCGACCCGCCTCGCCTTCTCCAGCGCGCCCGCCAACCGGTCGTTGAGCGAGGTCTGCTTGATCCCCAGCCGGTCGGCGGCGGATTTCTTGGGACGTGGATCCGGGTTACGCAGGGGCGGCCACCGTAGATGCTGCTCGAAGACCACGCGGATCGCCTCGGTCTCCTTCTCGGAGAGGCGATCGACCTCGTTGCTCTCCGTCACTCGATGATCGCGGGCGATCCGGCGGACGCCGGTCGGCTCCGGCTCGCATAACAGCAGGTAGCTGCGCTGCGGAGTACCGCGCAGCCAGATCGCGGTCGGCCGGTCGGTCACCGACACCAGCCCGCCCTGCTCGACGGGATACGTCGGCTGCCCCCAGTTCCGGACATCGGCCTGGTTCAGGTTCGCGATTTCCACATTCCAGCCGCCGCCCGGCGCGGCGGACACACGGGCGGCCCGGCGGGAGAGTTTCCGGTCCGGCGGGCCGGCGGACAGATGCCGGTGCGACGCGGCCTCGTCACAGACGTCGTCCGGGGCGGCGCCGACGCACAGCTGGTCGAATTCGACCCGATCGTCGACGAGGAACCGCAGCCGCATGGCGAGCGAGTGTAACGGTACCTTTCCGCAGGGTGGTTTCGGCCCCTCCGGTCGCCGCTTCCCCGGCGATCTCGTCCGTGCCCGGATACCGGTGTGGGTCAGGCGTTGCTGCCGTCGGCCCCGCGCACCGCCCGCGCGTGAATCTGAAACTCTTCGAGGTCGGAGCCGATGAGACGACCGAGAACCCGGATCACGTCGGAGCGTTCGATCGCCACCGGGCGCCACAGGATCACGGATTGGGCTTCGCGCAGACCGGCCTCCCGCGGGAAGGCGAGCAGGCGTCCGCAAACCCAGCTGAGCCGACGTACCTGAGTGGTAATCGGGAAGGCCAGGATGACGCCGTTCTCCACCCGCACCGCGACCACCGGGCGCCGCTTGTAGCCGGCACAGTCCGAGAAGTCGACGCGGGCATCGAGGACCATCGCGGGCCCCAGCGACGTCCACGGAACCGGCCGCAGGTGCTTGAGGGAATTCCCGCTCGGTCGCGGCTTGCTCGTCGTAGTCGATACCGATCGGGGATGTCCGTCCGGTCCGGACGCGTAGCGGGCGAGGTAGTCCGGCAGCGGCTGATCGTGCCGAGTGCGTCGGCGGGCCTGCCGGGCCCGGTCACGGGCAAGTTTCTGCAGTGGGTTGCTCCGCCTGGCCGGGACCTGGCGCTGAGCGCGGCGGGAGTTGAACTCGGGCACGGTGCCTCCGGAAGGTAGTAGGCCGTTGCCACCGACCGTCGCAGAAGCCGCCGATGACGACCAGACCGATAGATGTCGGTTATTGCTGTCCTTTACCTGACGAGGCCGAGCGATACCGTCATATCGCGCGGACAGGCATACTGCAGATCCTTCGCAATCTTGCGGGAGGAAGGGGGGACCGTCGTGCACGTCGCCGTTGCCACGACCATGGACGCTGATCGTCTGGATGATTCGGACGGTAGCGTCGGGATGCCCGCATCCCACGCCCCGGCAGATGTGATCGGGAAGCACCGTTGACCGGCCCGGACGGACCTGTGGTTTCGCCGGGCGACCCGGTTCCGGCAGTGATCACAGTGGTCGTGGGCGGGGACTCCTCCGATGTCCCGGGCTGCGGCGTCCTGGACGGCTCGCGCGCCATCGATGGTGACGTCGCCGGGATTGATCCTTCCGGGGCGGTGACCGGTTCACCCGGAGCGCAGGAGGCGAACGAGCTCGGAGGCCCGGACGAGCCGGCGGCCGGGCAGGACGACAGCGACGAGCTGGAAGACGCCGCAGCCGCCGACGACGCGGACGTGGACACGGACGTGGACGTCGCCGACGACGTGGACGTGGACGTGGACGCCGACGTGGACACCGACGTGGACGTGGACGCCGCAGCCGCCGACGACGTGGACGCCGACGTGGACGCGGACGCCGACGTGGACGAGGGGGCCAGCGCGGTCTCCTCACGCCATGCCCCACCCCGCGTCGCCTTGCCCACGGCGAGCGCCGAACTGATCATGCCTGCGCGGGTCGAGCTGAGCTGGCCGGAACTTCCGGGACTGCCGCTGGTTGATCTGCTCGACAGCTATTCCGCCGATGCTCCCGCGGTCTCCGCGGCCGCCCTGCCGCGCGCCTTCGTCGAGATCGGCCGCAGCCTCGAACCGTTCCATCAGCAGGGCGTGGGGCTTCTTGCGCCGTGGAGCTTCAGGTGGACCGGGCAGAGCCTCACCCTGGCCGTCTGCGATTTGCTGGACGCGGGCAGGCACGACCCCGTCGACCCCTGGTTCGTCACTCCGGCGGGGGAATGTGGTCCCGCCCGTGACCTTCGCCTGTTCGCCGTAGTGCTGTTCAAGGCGCTGACCGGCGAGTGGAGTAACCGGGACGCCTCGATGCTGGCGATGGCCGGGCTCGCCGCCGGCGAGTGGCTGCCCGGCGCCGACGCCGCGCTGCGGGCCTGCCTACATTCCGAGCATGGTCGCCGGGCGGCCGGAGCCGGTGCGCTGGCGTCGAGGATCGCACCCTTCGTCTTCCCCGCGCGCAACGAGCGGCTGACGACCGTCGTCGCGTGCGAGAGCGTGACGGGCTGGCGTAAGGCGGGCGGCAACCCGGAAGGCGACAACGAGGACGCGGTCGGCTGGGCGAAGGTCGAGGACCCGTCGGACGGCACGACCACCGCCTGCGCGGTGCTCGACGGCATTACCGGTCCCGGTGACGGTTCGGGACGGTGGGCGGCGCGGGCGCTGCTCGCGGCATTCCGCCGCCGGTGGAAGGACGGCGAGACCGAACCGGAGCGGCTGCTGCTGGACGTCGCGCTGCCGCCGCCGCCGCCCGCGCCGCTGAGCCGCCGGGCCGCCGCGGTGGCGGTGCTCGCCTCGATCTCCCGCGGTCGCGCCGACATCGCGACCGTCGGGGACTGCCGTGCCTATCTGCTGCGCCGCTGCGGCGACGGCTTCGCGGCCACCCGGCTGTCCAGCGAGCACAGCGTGGTTGCCGAGGCGATCGTCGCCGGCCAGGCTCCCACGCCCGAGGAGCGCGGCATCGTGACCGAGAGCGTCCGGACGGCGCAGCGCGACCGCGGTGGCGACCAGAAGGGTGCAGCTCGCCGACGGCGACCTGCTGATCCTCGCCACCGACGGGGCGTGCGAGGCGGGCGTCGACACCGCCGAGGACATTCCGGGCGTGGCCGACTGGAGGTTCTGCGACGTGCTGGAGGACCTCGCCTCGGTCGCCCGCACCCCCGCCGAACTGGCCTCGTTGCTCTGCCGTCGGGCGGAGGACCTCGGTGGGCACGACAACGCCACCGTCGCGGTGATCGCGATCCGCTCCGCCCGGGAGAAGGTGGTCGCCACCCGGACCAGACCGCGCCAGCGGGCGATGCTCACCGGCGTCGGCGAGTCCCGCGGCGCCGGCACGCGCATCCACGGGGAGCCGCACATTCACGGGGAGAAAGGAAACCGATGAACGACAGGGACCGGCTCGGCGTCGAGGGCCGGATGGACCGGGGTGTCACGAAGCCGGGTGGGGTGCTCCGGCTGACGATCAGCGTGGCCGATCCGCCGCGGGGCCGGCGGGAGGTGGCAGTCGCTGTCGCGGTCGACGCATCCCTGTCGATGCTGCATCCAGCGGCGCCGGACGCGGTCAGCAAGTGGGAGCTCGCGCAGCGGGTCCTGGAACGCGTGCACGGCCTGCTGCCCGACGGCTGTCCGCTCGTGCTGGTGCGCTTCGCCCGTGAGGCACGAGTGATCAGTGCCGGACGCCGGCCCGACCGCCTGCCGGCCGTCGACGGCCCCACGAACAGCGACGCGGACTCCTATACCAACATCGGCGACGCGCTCACCGTCGCCGGGCGGGAGCTGCTCGCGCAGGCGCCGGACGCGGACGTCTACCGGGTCTTGCTCATCACCGACGGCGAGGCCAACATCGGCCGCTGGCAGCCCGAGCAGCTCGCCCACATCGTCGCCGGGCTCCGCGACCAGGGCATCGGGACGGACGCGCTGGGCATCGGCGTCGACGCCCGGGACGAGGCGCTTGCCGAGATGGTCGGGGTGTGCGGCCAGACGCAGCACGTCTGGGCGGCGGCCGAGGACGTCGACCGGATCGACGCGATCGTCTCGTCGCTGATCGAACCGGTGGTCGGCGCGGCCGCGGGGCGCGGTGAGCTGCGGGTCCTGATCCGACCCGGCTGGACGGTGGAGGCGCTGCGGCGGATCAAACCGCAGCGTCACCTCATGAAGGTGCCGCCACCGACCTCGCGCGGCACCGAGCTGCGGCTGCCGCTGCCCGCCGTGAGTACCGGCGAGGACCGTCCGGTCTTCCTGCTCCGGCTGCGCGCTCCGGACACACCGCTCGGCGCGCACACGATTCTTCAGGCCCGCGGCGGGGTGATCGCCGGTGGACGGCGGCTGGCCGTGGACAGCCGGGCCGACCCGCAGGCCGCGCAGCGCTTCCGGGTCACCGTCGAGGCGGATGTCTTCCCGGACGCGGAATCCTCCCTCGAACACGAGGAGAGCATCGCGGAGTTCGACGAGGAGATCGCGAAGCGGGCCAGCTTCGCCCATTCCCGGGAAAGCGTCACCGAGTTGTTCCGGAACGCGGCGCTGTGGGCGGCGGACCGTGGATTCGACGATCTGGCCGACCACTACAACGCGACGCTACGGGCCCTCGGCCAGGGTGTCGCGCCGGCCGATGCGGTGTCGGGAGCCCGGGTCCGGGCGACCCGCACCAGGACCCGGACCCGTGATCTCGTCGAGGCGGGCCCGGTGCCCGGCCGGCCACACGGCGGGGCGGTGTCCCGTCGGCGTCTCGACGACGTTCTCGGCAACAGCTGACAACCGGTAGGAGTCCCATGTCCTCGACGACGGTGCTGTTCGACGTCAGTAACATCACCCGGGACGGTTCGCCGGGCAGCTTCGCGCAGATCGGTCTCGGCTGCGCGCACGGCGCCCGCTGCCCGCGCGGCTGTTCGCCGTGGAGGCCGCCGCCCGCCGTGCCTTCGGCGCCGACGCGACCTTTCGCTATGTGGCCGACAACAGCCTGCGCGGCCTGCTCGACGACCTCGCCCCACTGCAGCGGTACTACCGTGACGGCGCCCTGGTCTGGGCGGCCGAGGCCGATGACATCCTGCTCGAGGAGGCGAGGGCCGTCGGGGGGAAGGTCGTCAGCAAGGACAACTTCTACGGCAAACGCAACATCGACGCCCACGCGTGGATCCAGGGCGACGCCTCGACCTTCTTCGGATGGAAGGTGCTACCCGCAGCCCCGGCGGGCGAGAACGTGAAACTGGTCCGCCGGGCGATGAACCGGATCGACACCGCCACCTGGGAGCGGGCCGCACGGCAGGACGAGGTGAAGGCGTCGGGCCTGCGGGGGCGGCCGGAGGTCGTCGCCGCCGCCCGCGCCAACGCCTATCGCTGCGTGACCCCCGACTGCGTGAACGCCCGGCTGGGGCCGCTCGTGTCGCCACCGATGCGCGTGGCGGGGCACGGCCAGGGCGCCCGGCTGGTCTGTCCGCTGTGCCGACGCCCGGTCCAGGAGATCGAGACGGATACCGGGCAGGCGGCCGGGGACGCCTCGGGCGCGGCGGCGCCCGAGACCCCGGCGCCGCGGGACGCGCCGGCTCCCCGGGGAGCGACCGAGCCCCTGGACCTGGATGCCCCGGACCGGCAGGCGGGCCCTGGCGAACCCGGGGAGGGGGGCCGCAGGATCCTGGCGGACGCGTTCGGGGATGCGCTCGCGGACGCCGCCACGATCTTCGATGCTCCCGCCTACATCCCGCCCTCGGGCACCGCGGGGGCGCCGACCATCGTCGGCCTGCCCGTGCCGTCCGGCGCCGGGTGGGGTCCCAGGGTGGTGGCGGGTCCGGTCGTGCTGCAGATCGAGGGTGGCGGCACCCATCGTCTCGTGACGTTGGAGGTGGGCACCACGGTCGTCCTTGGGCGGCATCCCGAACGTGGGACCCGGCGAACGCATCGTGCTGGGACGGCAACCGAACGCCGTGCAGCGGACGGCGGACGACCTGATCGTCGTCGACGTCTGCGACCGGCTTCAGGTCGACGCCGCCGGCCGGGTCTCGCGGCGCCATCTGATGGTCGGCAACGAGCGCGACGGGACGGTGACGCTCACCGATCTGTCGACGAACGGCTCCTGGCTGGGTTCCCGGCGGCTGACGCCGGGTGTCGCCGAGAGGTGGGACGGCGAGGAGCCGGTCTGGCTGGTCCGCGACGTCGTGGGCCTGGAAGTGCGTGTGACGGCACCCTGGCCGGCCGGCGGGGTGCTCGGGAGCGGCGGACCCGGCGGCGGTGGGGTACTCGGAGGTGGCCGGTGAGTACGGTCGCCTCCGATCTGGAGATCGTCGAACGGTTGCGTTACGGGGCGTCCTTCGCGTCGGTGCCGCGCACCTGGGGCCGTGGCCGGTACCGCTGCGTGCGTCATCTCGCCGAGGGCGGCCAGGGTTACGTCGAGCTCGCCCGGGACTAGTGGAGCAACGCCCTGGTCGTCGTCAAGGGCGCATGGTGGGGCGGCCGCGACCACGACATCAACCCCGAGTACGCCAGGACCCAGTACGAGAAGCGCTCGATCGACGTCGAGGACGCGGTCGCCGTTCAGGCGGCGCTCGGCGAGATCACCCATGGGGTGCCGGCCCTGGTGGACGTCGTCTACGGGCCCTCGCCGACCCGGCACGACCATAACGCGCTCGTGACCGGGGGCAACGAGCGGGAGGCCGAGCGGTACAACCGTGAGGCGTTCATCGTCATGCAGTTCATCGGTGACATCGGACAGATGGTGCCCACCACGCTCGACTCCCGGGTCACCGAGTCCGGCCCGCTCAGCGCCCGCCAGGTCGTCGAATTGGCCGACCAGATCAGCGCCACGCTGGAGGCGATGCACACGATCCGACCGCAGCGGCTCTACCAGCATGAGGAACGGATCAGGGGGTACTGGGTCCACGGCGACATCAAGCCGGAGAACATCCTCGCCGCCGGTGACCCACCTCGGTACTCGCTCGTCGACTTGTCGACGGCGGCGATCGTCGAGCCGTCGGCCAAGGTCATGCCCACCACCGCGACCCCGGGCTATGCCCCGCCGGGAGCCGAGCCGCTCAGCCCGCAGTACGACCTGCACTGCCTGGCGGCCACCCTGCTGTTCGCGCTGACCGGTGACCGCCCGGACGACTGGCTCGGCGGGGCGACCGAGGCCAGGTCGGCCGCGGACGCCGCCGGTTCCCAGGCGGACGCCGAGGCGCGGGACGAGAAGCTGCGGCAGTTGCGGGGTGAGCTCGCGGCCCGTCGCGTGCACCCCATGCTGATCCGCCTGATCATCGACTGCCTGCCCGCCGATCCGCGCTTCCGGCTCGGCACCGCCACCGTGCTACGTGCGGAGATCGCCGCGGTGCGCACCGCGCTGGTCGCCCGCGAGGTCCTGTCGGATGAGGAGCCGCAACCGTGAGCTGGTGGAACCGGAGTCCGTGGGGGAGCCAGCCCGACGGTGGAGCGGGCTCGAACGGCGGGGCCTTCCAGGGCGGTCGGACGGGATCGCCCGGCGCGGCGTCTTCGGGTGGTGGCGGGTACCCGGCCGGCACCGCGGGTCCCGCCGCCGCGGACGACTTCGACGACTTCGCGGACCCCGAGCCGCTCCCCGCCGGACCCGCCGGACCCGCCGGACCCGCCGGACGGCGCCGCGTCGGCGCAGCGTCGGCGCAGCGGGGACACCGGCCGGCGCGGACCGGAGGCGCGCGGTCCACGCCGGGCGCGCCGCCGGCGGAAGCGGGGGAAGCGGCGGACCAGCGTCCGGCGGTCGTGGGCCGCAGCGGCCGGACCTGGCGGGAGATGCCCCGGCGGATCCGCGGCGCCGGGGCCGACTGCCGGGTACGCCTGGTCAGCCTCGCCGGGCTGGGCTTCGGCGCCCTGCGTACGGCCGGCGCGGGCGGCCCGTCGACGCTACGGGTCGGTATAGAGCTGCTCTCGCTCGGAAACCCGCTGACCCCCCTGCTGCTCGATATCGTCGACGGCCCCGACGGGGCGCCCACGGGTTACGAGGCGCCCACGGGTTACATCACGAGCTGGGCGGCTGGCCCGCTCACCGACCCGCTCGAGCGGCAACGCGGCGACGACAGCATGGCCGCGCAGCTCGCGAACGGTGAGTTCGCCGCCCCCGCGGACGTCATGGACATGCTCGCCCCGCTCGGCGCGCTGCTCGACGACGCCGCGACCCAGCTCGGCGTCGTTCCCATCGAGCTCAGCCCGGACCATCTCGTGCACTGCCGGGGATCGCTGCGGCTGGTCGGGTACGGCCGCCACGGGTACGCGCCGGCCCGGGGGGTGATCCCGCCTGCGTCCGAACGTAGCCAGGACACGGTGGAACTGCTCGGCGACGACATCCCGGCACCGGACGCCCCGCTGGAGGAGTGGCGGGCAGCGCAGGTCCGGGCGTTGGCCCGGCTGATCGGGTGGTTGTCCACCGGCCGCCGGCCGACCGCCTACGGTGCGGTGACGGGCGGATCGCGGGCGGCGCGCGAGCAGGCGGTGGACCGGTACCTGCGGGGCTGCGGGATCGACGCCTGGGTTGTCGACCTGCAGCCCGGCCGGCTCCGGGAGGAGCTCACGACGCTGGCCGCCGCGGCGCGGCGCATGAAGATCACCGAGGGTCTCGCCGCCTCCGACGTCATCATCGCCTACCATCACGACGCCGCGGCCCGTGGCGGGTTCGGCGACCGCAACCCCCGCTTCGAGCGGGGCCTGGTCGGCGGCACGTACCTGGGCACGGTCGACCGGGTCGACCCCCGGTTCGTCGTGATGAAGCTCAGGTACGGCGTCCGGGTCTTCGTGCCGCGTTCCGGCACCGGGTTCGACGTCGATCTCACCACCGTCCTGCAGGCCGGTGAGCAGCGCCCGGTGACGGTGCGCCGTTTCGACGAGACGCTCACCCCGCGCGGCGATCCCACGGGCCTGCGGGGAGTGTTCGCGCCGGCGGGGACGGAGGTCATGACGGCCGAGCGCCGGGTCAACCCGGAGCCGGTGCGCCTCGCGGCGAGCCTGCAGTCCGGGCGGGCGGCGGTCGGCGTGGCCTCCTTCGAGGCCGCGGACCTGTCCAGCCCGCTGGCTGGCCTGCTCGGCGGTTCCGGCTGGCTGCTCTGCCCGCCCGACGACCTCGCCCGGACCCTGGTTGCGCTGCGACGCGTGCGGTCCGCGCACCGGGCACCGGACGGCGCGGTGCCCGATCCGGCCCGGATCATCGCCTTCGGTGTCGACCCGGCGGCTCTGACCGAACCGAACGCCCTGGCGAGCGCCGGCCAGCCGGTGGAGTTCGCGCTGCCGCTGCTCGACGAGGACGGCCAGGCCCACGCTCCGCGCGCCTGGAGGGACCTGCCGCTGGTCGATGACGTCTCGTTGCAGGGGCTGCGCAGGCGCATCGGAGCGACGGCGGGGCAGAGCGCGGCCCGGCGGCTGTTCGCCGCGGCCTTCGCGCACCTGCTGGTGAACCCGGACGAGAGTGCCCTCGCGGCCGACACCGGCAGCCCGCAACGCGGTGGGCGTAGCGCAATCATGACGATGCTGCAGGAGATCGGTCGGGCGTTCGCCGGGCGGCCGGACCTGATTGTCACGGTCACCGCGGAGCTCGCCGAGCAGCAGAGCGTCCTGGCGGCCCGGGACAGCGCGAAGATGCTCGACGAGCTCGCGGCGGTCCTGCGGCCGCTGCCGGCCGAGCGCCGGATCGTCATCGACGTGATGCGGCTGGTCATGCGGGAGCGGATCCGGCCGGAGACCCGCCGGATGCTGCTCGCCGAGACGCTGCCCGCGACTGGTGTCCTCACCGGTTGCTGGGGTGACGTCTGGCAGATCACCGCGGTCGGCCTGACCGAGCTGACCGAGGCCCTCGAACGGGTGGCCGCGACCGGGCAGGTGCTGGCCCGGGCACCCCGACTCGACCGCGACGCGGTTGTCTCGCTCGCGGTCGCCGGCGCGGCGCCGGCGGTGGTGCGGTGCGCGCCGCTGCTGCCCGTCGATCTGATCCGGGAACTCACGGAACGTGCCCGGGTGACGCCCGAGGTGCTGCGGGGGGGAACCAGCCCGGTGAGTGGGCGGCCCGGCAGCGGCATCGTCCACCGGATCGAGCTGCTCGCGTGGGCCGGCGCCGAGGCGGTGCCCGGACTCACCGAGGACGAGGTCCGCCGGTTCGTGCTCGACGGCGGCCCGGATGGCGGCCCGGATGGCGGCCCGGTGGAGGGCGCGACCGCCTCCGCCGCGACCGCCTCCGCCGAGGACGTGTCGGCCCCGGTCGCGGACCCGCGGGCCGCGTTCGCCGAGACCCCGGTCGTCGCCCCTGAGCCGGACTGGATGCCGGACTGGTGCGCGGCCCTCGCGGCTGCCGGCGGGCTGGCGGCCGACGAGGTGCGGGACCGGGCGATCGAGGAGAACCTCCTGGCCGGACCGGGTCCGGTGCCGCCGTCGCGGTGGGACCCCGACATCGCCGGGTGCCTCGCCGAACGGTGGGAGACGACGAGCCTCGCCGAGCTGATCGAGCTCGGGCGGGTGCTGGCCGCGGGTGACCTGCTCTGGATCCGCTCGGTGGCCGTCACGGTCGGGGTGTCCGTGTCGGAGGTGGTCGACGCGGCACTTGCCCAGCGCCTGCTCGGCCAGGCGCGGCCACCGTCACCATCCGACTGGTCCCAGGCGGACGTCGCCTCCTACCTCACCGAACGGTGGACCGCGGTGCCGTTGGTGGCGTTGCTCGACGTGGCCCGGGACCTGACGCGGTCGAGCGTCGGCTGGCTGCGCGCGGTGGCCGACGCCGCCGCGGTCCCGGTCTCCAGCGCGATCGACCGGGCCGTCGCGGAGGGCATCCTCGGCGAGGCTTCGCCGACGGACACGGCGACGGACGCGCTGACGGACGCGGCGCTGCCGCCGCTGATCGCCGGCTACGTCGCCGCACGCTGGGACGAACGGTCGCTGCGGGACATCATGGCGACGGTCCGGGTCCTGGTGAACGGCGACCTGGAGTGGCTGCGTTCCTTCGGCGCCGCGCTCGGCGCGAATCCGGGCGACCTCGTCGACGAGGCCGTCACGGCGGGCCTGCACCAGGCTGACCCGCCGCCCGATCCCGTCTGGTGGGTCGATCCGCGCGTCGTTGCGTTCGCGCGATCCCGGTGGGGCGTCCTGCCGCTCGACACCCTGCTGAAGATCGTCCGATGCCTCGCCGTCGAGGACATCGTCTGGACCACGCAGTTCGCCGAGCTTGTCGCGGCAGACCCGTCGACGGTGATCGAGACCGCCTTCCAGGAGAACCTGCTCGGCAGGCCGGGCATGTCGGCGTGGGCGGTGGCCCTGTTCGACGACGACGTCGTCGGGCTGTACCTGTCCCGGCGCTGGGGCATCCATCCGCTCGCCGAGACCCTGAACAGGGCCAGCCTGATCGGGGCGGCGCGCGACTGGCTGGTCCGGCTCGCCCGGATGTCCGGGCAGGACGTGGCCGACGTGCTCGACACCGCGATCGCGGAGGGAGTCCTGCGCCGCGGGGCGCAGTCCGCGCCCCCTCGCTGGAGGGTGTCTCCGCGCCCTATCTGGCCGCTCACTGGGGCACGATGCCGCTGCCCCGGCTGCTCGTCGAAGCGGCGCGCGCGGCCCGGGGCGAGCCGGACCCCACAGGACCCCTCACCACCGGTCCGGCGGGGCCGGCCACCACGGGTCCATCCGGTTCGTCTGGTTCGCCTGGTCGGGTTGCCGATTCGTCCGCGTCCTTCGCGGCGGAGGTCGCGTCGCTGGTCGCGCTCGACCCGGCTACCGTCGCCGCGACCTGCGGTGCCCGCCTGGTGCGGGTGGCCGCCGCGCTGCACGGGGCGCCGCGCCTGGTGTCGGCGCTGGGCGCGTTGGACCCGCCCGCCCGGGCCTGGTTGCTGGCGGTCGCCGACCTGCTGCCCGCGGGCGCGGACGAGGTGGATCTGGCCGTCGCCGCTACCACGGACGCCCCGGTCGCTGTGGTCGGCCTGGCTCTGGAGCACGGCATAGCCGAGACACGAGGCCGCTGCCGCGGCCGCGTGTCTCGGCCGGGTACCCGAGGCCGACCGGCCGGTGCTCGCGCCGCTCGGGGGGCTGCTCGCCCGGATACCCGTGGCCGTGCTGGTGACACTCGCCTCGCTCGACCTGGAACCCGCGGTCCGCCGGGCCCTGGCCGGCGTCGAGCAGGCACATCCGGGCGCCGTGGACGTGGTCGCGCGGCACGGGGCGCCGGCGGCGCCCATTGTCACCGGGCCCCGGTCGCAGGCGATGATCTCGCTGCTGCAGCGGATCGAGCCGACACCGGGACTCGTGCCGTGGATCCTGACCGCGGGTCCCGAGGCGGCGGTCGCGGTCGCCACGGCCGGTCCCGGCGTCATCGACGTCGCCGCCCGGGCCGCCGACGCCTGGCGGCGTGGCGACGTCGCCGGCCCACTCGCCGCGATCAAGGCAGCCTGGGAGGCGACCGGCCCGACGGACCGGGTCTGGCCCGTCCCGGCCGCGGGCGTCAGCCGCCGGGGTGACAACCTCATCCGGCTGGCCATCACCGTCTATCCCCTCGCGGCGCGGGGACGTTCGGTCAGCGAGATCCTGAGCATCCTCGCGCGCTGACCCGCGGCCACCC
>NZ_CDWTMO010000111.1:0-14387 GCF_977946435.1 Frankia sp. CgKIO3
CACCAACCACACCCTCGCGAGCTTCCGGAACCTTGCCCTCGGAGTAATCTGCCTCAACAAGATCAGAAAGATAAAGGAAACCCTTGAGGGCATCGCCGCCGACCGCTGCAGAGCACTCCCACTCATTGTTACAGCATGTAGCGGATCAACGCGGTGAGCTACCTCACCGAAGCCCTGGGGTCGGATGTCGGCGGCGCGGGGCCGTCCTGCGGGCTTCCGCCGTCTGGCTGCCCCGCTCCGGCGCCTTCCCGAGTTCGCTGGTGACCTCCGCTGCGGACATCAGGACCGTGAGGTTCCCATTCCCTGGTTCTGCAGAGGCGGATGTGCTGGGGTTACCGGGAGCAGGCCCAGCGACCTCAGGATGCGTCCGGTGTCGGCCCCATCGATGATCATGTAGGAGTGGGGGCGCCGGGCGTCGTGGGCGTAGGAGTCCATCATGCCGACCACGCTCGGCTTGATCTGATGACAGTGTTGCAGCACGAGTAGCTCCGCGGGCTCGGTGAACAGCCGGTCGATCTGGTCGCCGTTCTTGCCCAGAGCCTTGACGTCCATGGCGCGAGGGTAGCCAGGCCCCTTGAACAGCCACGCGGCCGATACCTGGCGCCGGCGGGCGAACACCCGTGACGTGTAGAGATCGGATACCTACACGCGCCCTCGCCGCCGATCAAGGATGGCTCTACGCCAGCGGCCCGGTGAACCCGGGGCTCGGCGGCATGGTCGACACCGTCAGATGTTCTGAACGTTTGTTCGATCCGATTGATGATGTCTCGGTCGCCGCGATCATCGTGCATCACCCCTGGTCAGAGCCCGGGTAGCGACCGGTCGGACAGTGATTTCGGGGCCAGCAACCAAGATCAAACAGTTCGGATGTCGGTACGTAAGGTCCACCACGCAACGTGACGAACCGTCTGGCTTGGTCAAATAGGTAAACGCTATGAATTCTGTTGGTTGATCGGTTGGAAGGTGTCCAGGTCCAGAGGTTGATCGATTGGTTCGAGCCCCCAATTCAGTGCTCGAGGTCGACTACAAGGCGTAGCGGGGATAGGCGCGGCTGGTTGATGTATCTCGGCTGCCCTGTACTCACAGGCTGTCTCCGCTGGGAGTCGGAGAAGATCCAGACGGTCGGACGGGCCGCGCCGTATCAGGTTGAGGGAGAGGGTAGGGGCGCGAGTCGGAATGGCGACAGTGCTCGGGCCGTCTGCAATGGTTTTGTAACCTCATCGCGCCTTACGGCCCCAGATGCGGACGGGACGAGCCTCGCGTGAACGTGCGTGTCCGGAAGGAAAACCTGCTGGTCAGCGTGCGTCGTGCCGCTTTCGATAGATCGTCGGTGCGCCGGGGCTCGCGTGAGGTCCGCGCCCGTCTGGTCGCTGGGCCGCCGCACTGCTGCCATCTTCACGCCGGCCCGTGTTCCCGAATGCAGGCGACGTGCCCCCGCCGGGCGTGGGACAGTCTGCGGAGTGCGCCAGTCAAACTTGATCTAACGGGGTGATCATGTTGACGTGGAGTCCATCTGCGGCGTCCTCCGAGGTGGCAGTGTGGCCAGCTGGCCGGGGAAAACGCGACGGCGTCGACGGGAGACCTTTGTCGCCGCCCTAGTGCTGTCCCAGGGCTCCGGCACGTTGGGGATTTGACCGGTTAATCTCACCGGAAGGCTGATGATCTTTCTCGTGGTGGGGCCACGGTCGGGCCATGTGTCGCAGACAGAAAAGCAGGCACGCCGCTTGTAGATCACGCAGGTGTCTAACGTCTTCGTGGTCTGGGGTGCGGCGTGCCTGTGGGGGCATTGTCCCGTGTCGCGGCCGGTGTGGGGGCAGCCGGTGGCGTGTTGCGGGAGGAAATCTGGGAGCGCCTCGCCACGGTGCCGGATCCGCGTTCACCGCGGGGCCGGGTCTACCCGCTGCCGTGCCTGCTGGCGGTGTGGCTGTGCGCGCTGAGCGCGGCCGGCCATGACGCGGCCTGCGCGGTCGGGCAGTGGGTCGCCCGTGCGAGCCCGGCGGAGCTGGCCCGGTTACGGCTGCCGTTCGACCCGTTCACCGGCCGCCACCGGATACCCGACGAAGCGACACTGCGGCGGCTGCTGGCCCGGGTGGACCGCGACGCGCTCGCCGCCGCGCTGCTCGGCGACACCGCCCTCGTCCCAGCGGATGGATCACCCGCGGCGGTGGCGGTCGACGGGAAAACCAGCCGTGGCGCACACAGGGCCGACGGAACCCAGGTGCATCTGCTGGGCGTGGCGACCCACGGGACGGGGCTGCTCGCCGGCCAGGTCGAAGTCGACGCGAAAAGCAACGAAACAGCCGCGTTCCAACCGCTGCTGGGCGGGTTGGACCTGGCCGGGGTGACGGTCACGTTCGACGCGATGCACACCGTGCGGGCCAACCTCGACTGGCTCGTCACCGTCAAGAACGCCCACTACGTCGCGGTGGTGAAGGCCAACCAGCCCCTGCTACGAGCCCGCCTCGCCCGCCTGCCCTGGACCGACATCCCCACCGTCGAGATTACCCGCGACCACGGACACGGCCGTGACGAGACCCGCACGTTGAAGGTCGCCACCGTCGGGTTCCTCGACTTCCCGCACGCCGCCCAGGTCATCCGGATCATCCGGATCATCCGCTGGCGGCGGGTGAAAGGGCCGCAACCCCAGCCGCGAGACCGTCTACGTGATCACCGATCATTCTGCCAAGACTGCCAGCCCCGCTCTCCTGGCGGCCTACGCCCGCCGGCCGGCGCGACCACACCACCCCGACTGCCGCACTCGATCTCCACGGCTTTCCCTGACAAACGAATCAGACCGCGATCACGCCGGAGCCCTGCTTCACCTTCGCGACAAGCGTTCCGGTCTACTTCGCCGACCCGCATTCACCCTGGCAGCGGCCGACGAAAGAAAACACCAACGGATTTCTCCGTCAGTACTTTCCGAAATCTACCGACCTTTCTGGCTTCAGTCAAGCTGAACTTGGCTGGAATCCGCCCCTCTTTCCGGGACTAGTGATTTCGGCGGGGAATTGCGCGCACCCCTCCACGTCGGATCGCGATCGACGGGCGTGAGCCGCGTCCACGACCGGCGCGCCCGGGGCGGGCCGGACATCGACGCTTCCGCTGGCACATTGGTGTTGTCCTCGCTCCGCGGCGCCTGCAGCCCTCGGCAAGCCAGTCACGGCGGCGGCCCCCGGGCACTCAGGCCGAGGCGGGGTGGAGACCACCCCGAGAGCCGCCATACCTGTGTGCGGCACCATAATCGTCGTATGACTGGTTCGCCGTTCAGCCCGCGCGACCTGCTCGCGGGCAGCCGTCTCGGTGTACTCGCGACGATCAAGCAGGACGGCTTCCCCCAGTTGTCCCCCGTGATGCCCTACTATCACCGGGATGCGGGCGTCGTCTACGTGTCGACGAGCGAGGGGACGGCCAAAGTCCTGAACCTGCGCAGGAATCCGCGCGCCGCGTTGGAGGTCACCAGCCCCGACGGCTGGTCGTGGGCCACCGCCGAAGGCACCGTCACCGTGACCGGCCCGGGAACCGACCCGAACGGACCCGAGGTGCAAGCCCTGGTCGACTACTACCGCATCGCCGCGGGCGATCACCCGGACTGGGAGGAGTACCGGGTGACAATGGTCTCCGGTCGCCGCGTCCTGCTCACCCTCAAGGTCGACCGCGTCTACGGCGATAAGGTCAACTGATCTGCCCAGTCCGTTTTCTAACGCCGATTTCCACGCAGGAGGTTCGGCGCAACCTCTCAGGCGTACTCGAAGCGCAGGGTCCGTCCGTTCCAGCACGGGATGACAGTGTCGGGGATGGCGGCCTTGCGTGGGGCCGTCGACACGCTGGTGGCGGACGACCAGTTGGCGGACCGCGACGCACCTGGGGCAGTCGTGCGTTTCTCCCGGTACGTCGGCGGCGTCGCTACGACCATTTGACCCCGCCGTTGAAGATCTCGCTGTCGAAGGCATTGTAGTCGGCGTAGTCGATCAGTTCGTAGAGCCGGGCCCGGTGCTGCATCCGGTCGGTCAGCCCGGCCTGGGTGCCTTCGTCGCGGATGCGGCGCAGGCCGTCCTCGACGGCGCCCATCGCCAGCCGTAGCAGGGTCACCGGGTAGATGACGAGGTTGACGCCGACCGACTCCAGCTGCGCGACGGTGAACAGCGCGCTTTTGCCGAACTCGGTCATGTTCGCCAGGATCGGCACGTCCACGGCCTTGCGGATGGCCGCGAACTCGTCGAGGTCGGTCATCGCCTCCGGGAAGATCATGTCTGCGCCCGCGTCGACGTAGGCCCTTGCCCGGTCGGCCGCGGCGTTGAGGCCCTCGACCGCGCGGGCGTCGGTCCTGGCGCAGAGGACGAAGTTCGGGTCGCGGCGCGCCGCGACGGCCGCGCGGATCCGCCGGACCATCTCCTCGGTGGGGACGACCGACTTGCCATCGAGATGGCCGCAGCGTTTCGGGTTGACCTGGTCTTCGAGGTGGCAGCCGGCGAGGCCGGCATCCTCCAGCATCTGGATGGTGCGGGCGACGTTCATCGGTTCGCCGAAGCCGGTGTCGGCGTCGACGATCGCCGGCAGGTCGGTGACCCGGGCGATCGCGCCAGACCGCCCGGCAACCTCGGTCAGGGTCGTCAGCCCGATGTCGGGTAGGCCGAGGTCGGCCGACAGCACCGCGCCCGAGACGTACACCCCGTCGAACCCGAGCTCCTGGATCAGCAGCGCGGACAGCGGGTTGAACGCGCCGGGGAAGCGCAGCAACCCGCCGCCCGCGCTCTGGGAGCGGGCCAACGCCTCGCGCAGGGCGATCCTGCGCTCGGCCGCCAGCGTCTTCGCGTACAGCATCGGTCCTCCCCTCTAGAACAGGCCGGTGACCGAGTCGGTCGAAAGCGGCCAGTCAGGCACCAGGGTCAGCTCGCCGAGCTCGTCGGGCCGCAACTCCGGCAGCCGCACCGCCGCGTCGAGGAAGCGGTCCTGCTCGTCGGTCGGCACGACGCCCTCGGCCAGCCGGCGGAACTTCGCGACATACTCGGCCCGTCCGAACGGCCGGGCGCCCAGCGGATGGGCGTCGGCGACGGCGATCTCGTCCGCGACGACGGAGCCGTCGGCCAGGGTGACGACGACCCGGCCGCCGAACGCCTTCTCGGCCGGGTCGGTCGCGTGGTAGCGGCGGGTCCACTCCGGGTCCTCGACCGTGGTGATCTTCTGCCACAGCTCGACGGTGTCCGGCCGGGCGGCGCGCTCGGGCGCGTAGGACCGCTCGTGGTGCCAGTCCCGGTCCTGCAGCGCGACGGCGAAGATGTAGGGGATCGAGTGGTCGAGGGTCTCGCGGCTGGCCTTCGGGTCGTACTTCTGCGGGTCGTTCGCACCCGAGCCGATCACGTAGTGGGTGTGGTGGCTGGTGTGGATCACGATCGACCGCATCGTCGCCAGGCTGTCGCCGAGGCGCGGGCCGAGCCGGCGGGCCAGGTCGATGAACGCCTGGCTCTGGTACTCGGCCGAGTGCTCTTTGGTGTAGGTGTCGAGGATGCCGAGCTTGGGCTCGCCGGGGCCGGGCAGTCCGACGACGTACTGCGCCGCCGCGCCGTCGAGCATCCAGGCGATCACCCCGTCTTCACCCTCGTAGATCGGCGAGGGCGCGCCCTCGCCCCGCATCGCCCGGTCTACGGCCTCAACGGCGATCTTTCCGGCGAACGCCGGGGCGTAGGCTTTCCAGCTGGAAATCTCGCCCTTGCGGGACTGCCTGGTCGTCGTCGTGGTGTGCAGCGCCTGACCGACCGCCTGGTAGACGGTCTCGGTCGGCAGGCCGAGCAGCGTGCCGATACCGGCCGCGGCCGATGGGCCGAGGTGCGCGATGTGATCGATCTTGTGCTTGTGTAGGCAGATCGCGCGGACCAGAGCCACCAGGATCTCGTAGCCGGTGGCGAAGCCGCGCAGCAGGTCGCGCCCGCCGAGCCCGGCGTGCTGCGCCGCCGCGAGGATCGGCGGGATGTTGTCGCCGGGATGCGAGTAGTCGGCGGCGAGGAACGTGTCGTGGAAGTCGAGCTCACGCACGGCGACACCGTTCGCCCACGCCGCCCATTCGGGCGAGACCCTGGTCTCGGGCGGCAGGCCGAAGACGGTGGCGCCGGCGCGGCCGGCCGGCGGGGCGTGCCGCAGCGCCTGCTCCCGCGCCGCCGTTACCGGCTTGCGAGCTAGGGACGCCGCAGCCACCCCGGCGTTGTCGATCACACGGTTGATGGCCATCTCGGTGACCTCCAGGGTCACCTCCACCGGATCGGACGCGACCGCGGCGATCTTCCAGGCGAGCTGCTCCTCGCGGGCCAGCCGCTCCTCGCTGCGGTAGACACGCACCTTGTGCTCGATCATGCGGTCCTTCTTCTCCTCGGGTCGCGTTTCCGCACGCAAGCTCGAACATTCGCATGCGGTCGAACGACCGGTCCAGGCAGCTACGAGGTCCTCACGGTCAAGCAGCCGTACCCGAACGGCAAGCCCGAGTCGTACGTGCTGGTGCGTTGCGGCGCGCCCGCGCCGGCCCTGACCGGGGACCTCGCCAAGGCGCAGCGGCGACGCTGCCCTCGTCAACGCCGTCATCACAGCCACGGAAGCCAGAACCCAGGCGCTGCTCGAAGCCGGCGTGCCCGGCACCGGAACCGCCTCCGATGCCCTCGTCGTGTGCTGCCCAGACGGCCCCGTCAACGGCCCCCCTGCCGTCCACGGCGCTGAAGCTGGGCCCGTCGCGACGCGATGCCCTCCGAGGACAAGATCAGCCGGCTGCGGCAGCTCATCCGCCGTGTCGAGAACGATCTGAGCACCCTCGACGCCGACGACCGCGCCCAGATCGAGGAGGCCATCTACAACGAGCGGCCCCGGAAGCATCGGGACGCGTGCCGCGGGTATTGGACCGGATGTACCGCCTGGAAATCGATGCCCACGTGCGCACCGTCGCGGCCGCCTTCGATGACCCGCTCCTGCGGTCTCTCGATGCCATTCACCTCGCTACCGCCCTTCGGCTGTCCGACGAGAACGACACCCGGTTGGAGGCGTTCGTCACCTACGACAAGCGCCTTCTCGAAGCGGCGCGCCGAGCCGATCTCCCGACCGCGTCGCCGGGCCCGCACTCTGCTGCGGGGCGGTGATCGTCCCGCCCGCTCCACGGCCGGCACGCCTTGAACGAGCCTTCTGGGCCCAGCTCTCCAGCATCGGTGCCGAACGGAACGCAGACGCAGGGTAAGCGGTGGAGACGGGCCTCCCACCAGAAATATGGAACGCATGTTCGACTCGTCGGCGTCGCCGCCCGTCGCGACGCGGATGGGGGGGCAGGTCATGCGGGGGTCAGTACGACCTTGCCTCGGCCGTGGCTGGTGCCGACGTCGCGGTGGGCGTCGGCGGCGCGCTCCAGCGGGTAGGCCTGGCGTAGCCCGATCTTCAGCTGTCCTCGTGTGTACAGCCCGACCAGCTCCGAGAGTCGTGCCGCGGAGCGTTTTCTGCCTAGCCAGCGGACGCCGAGTTCCTGGTAGAGGTCGAAGGCGACGATGGTGCCAATGCGGTGCCGGTCCGGGACGAGTTCGACTGCGGCGCGTAGTCCGTCGGCGCCGGCGGCGTCCAGGCTGGCGGTTACTCCGTTGGGGGCGAGGGCACGTACGCGGTCGACGAGGCCGTCGCCGTAGGCGACGGGGGTGGCGCCGAGGGAGCGTAGGTAGCTGGCGGTGCCGATCACGGTGGCGCCGGCGAGCGTTGCGAGTTGGACGGCGATGGTGCCGACGGCGCCGGCGGCGGCGTGGATGAGGAAGGTGTCGCCTGAGCCGATCTTGAGTTTCTCGACGGCGGTGTGGGCGGTTTGTCCGGCGCCGGAGAGTCCGCCGGCGATCTGTGCGGGCAGTGCGGCGGGTCTGGGTACCACCTGGTCGGTGGGGACGACCAGGTATTCCGCGTAGCAGCCCAGGGAACGGAAGCCGAGGACTTCGTCGCCGGTGGTGATGCCGGTGACGTCCGGGCCGGTCAGGTCGACGGTACCGGCGAACTCGTTGCCGAGTATCTGGGGACGGCTGAGTTCGACGCCGGGGGGGTATCCAGCCCTCGCGGGTCGCCAGGTCGACTGGCTGGACGCCGGCGGCCCGTACCCGTACTCGGATCTCGCCGGGGCCGGGTTCGGGCTGGGGCAGTTCGACGAGTTGGAGGACGTTGGGTGGGCCGGGGTCGAAGAATGCGGCGTCTTTCATCGGTTCCACTCTCCTGTCGGGTTGCTCCGCGCCTCGGCGCGGAGGTGGGGTTTCTGCCGCGTGGCAGCGCGGACATGGGTTTTCCGTACCGGTCTGGTTACCCGTCGGTGACGGGGGCGCCGTGGTCGGCAGGGGTGGGGTGTTCCCGCGTTGTCGCCGTCTTCTTCTCACGGATGGTCGCTGAGATGGTCATGGTCATCAGGTAGGCGCTGGTGATCCATGCCTGGGCGGCGAGCCCGTGCAGCGAGTCCGCCACGGTCCGGGTGGCGGTCGCCATGATCGTCATGTCCAGCGCGGACATGAACACACCGGTGAGGAGCCCGAAGAGGACCACCCGGGTAGTCGTCCGGCTGAGTTCCGGCCCCTCCGCAGGCGCGGCCAGCGCTGACATCCTTGCTCTCCCTCGAAGCGCCCTGCTGCATCCGGTGACGAGGTGGTGACACGTAAAGTCTGCAACCTCAACCAAAGTTGAGGTCAACGGAGTCGAGAGATGACGTAGTGGGTCGCGCTGCCGGTCGGCCCGCGCGGAGTCGTTCACCGCCGCCCGCATAGCACCCGCATGAATGCGTGGCCCACCGGCCGGGAGACGACCTTGACTTCAATCATGGTTGAGGTTTTAGAGTTCCGGGCGCCTGCTGGCGAGAGCGGATCTCGCCGATTCGCGGAATGAGAGGACTTTCATGCTCGATCAGCCCATCAACCTCGCGGTAGTTATTGGAAGCAACAGGGTGGGACGTTTCGCCCCGGTGGTCGCCCAGTGGTTCACCAAGCAGGTATCCGACCACGATTCGATCGTCACGAATGTCGTCGACCTCGACGACGTCAGGCTGCCGGAGAGGCTGGGTACCTCCAACGGTCCAGAAGTCGCGGAACTGGCGGACGTCACCCGGCAGCTTGCCGCGGCCGACGCCTTCGTCGTGATCACCCTCGAGTACAACCACAGTTATCCGGCCGTTCTCAAGAATGTCATCGACTGGCATTACACCGAGTGGCAGGCGAAGCCGGTGGGTTTCGTTTCCTACGGCGGCCAGGCGGGCGGCCTGCGCGCGGTGGAGCACCTGCGCCAGGTCTTCGCCGAGTTGCACGCGGTCACCATCCGCGATACGGTCAGCTTCCACGGTGCCTGGGCCCAGTTCCACGCCGACGGCACGCCCAAGGATCCCGAAGGCTGCAACACCGCTGCCCAGACCTTGATCAGGCAACTCGAGTGGTGGGCGGTCGCGCTCGCGGAGGCCAGGGAGAAGCGTCCCTACACGGTGTGAACGGCAGCCTCACGCGGGGGCGGAATCAGGCGGTCATAGCGACGCGTGTTTCGCCAGCAAATCGTTGAAAACCTCGACCGGCTTCGCCCATCCCAGCGTCTACCGTGGCCTGGTGGGTGGCCGCGTCGGGTTTGATGCACGGGTTGCCGCGGGATTGTCAATCTCGGGCTTGTCGGTTTCTCGGGCCCGTCAGCCGGCCCGTTCGGGAACGATTTTGCTGACGATGTGCTCAGCGATCGCCAACGACGCCGTCGCGCCGGGAGACGGCGCGTTACGGACATGCACGACCCGCCCGTTGTGGGACAGGACGAAGTCGTCGACGAGGCTACCGTCGCGGGCGACGGCCTGGGCCCGGACTCCCGCGGGGCCGCGAACCACGTCGGTGGCCCGCAGGTCGGGGACATAGCGCCGGGCCTCGGCGACGAAGGCCCGCTTGCTCGCCGTGCGCAGCATCTCCTTGGCGCCGGTCTTCCAGTGGGTCTTCGCCATCTTGTGGAACCCCGGCCAGGCGAGCGTCCGTCGCAGGTCGGTGCCCTGGACGGTGCCGACCGTGTACCCCTCTCGGGCAGTGGCCAGCACCGCGTTCGGCCCGACCAGGATCTCCCCGTCGATGCGCTTGGTGAGATGGATGCCGAGGAAGGGATATCGCGGATCCGGAACCGGATAGATCAGCCCATGGACGAGGCCACGCCGCTCGGGGCGCAGCAGCCAGTAGTCGCCCCGGAAGGGAACGATCTGCGGGGAGGCGTCCTCACCGGTCAGCGTCGCCACCAGGTCCGACTGCAGCCCGGCACAGGAGATCAGCAGGTCGAACGGCCCGACGCTTTCGGAGACGACGGCGACCCGGCCACCGTCGCGGGACGCTAGCTCGTGATTGCCGTTGGGTCGCGCGCGCGCGGTTCCGGCGACCGTGAGGCGGAGGTGGACGCCGGCTGGGCGATCCTCCACCCCGATCACCTCGGCTCCGGTGCGCACGGCCCCGCCAGCGGCGACGATCTCGGTACGCAGGGCCCGCGTGACCCCGGGATAGTCGATGATGGCGGTGGTGGGTGAGTGCAGGGCGGCGACCCCGCGGGCGTGGGGTTCGACGGACCGCAGCTCGTCGGCGTCGAGCATCCGGGTCCGCGGTACGCCGTTCGCCGCCGCCCGCTTCTCGATTTCGGCCAACCGTTCGAGCTCGCTGTTGTCGATGGCGACCACGATCTTGCCGCACTCGTCGTACCGGATGCGGTGCGTGGCGCAGAACTCCCGCAGCAGCCCGACCCCACGGCGGCACAGGGTCGCTTTGAGCGAGCCTGGGACGTAGTAGAGACCGGTGTGGACGACGCCGCTGTTGCGGCCGGTCTGATGCCGGGCGATGTCCTGTTCCTTCTCGAACACCGTCACGGCCGATCCCGGTTCGACCTGCCCGAGCCGACGGGCGACCGCCAGCCCGAGAATTCCACCGCCGATCACCGCGATGCGACCTGCCACGCCCGTCCCCTGCCCGTCCGTCGAAAGCGTGAATCCCGATCACGCCGATCGTACGAATCCAGTATCGGCGTGCACGGTATGTTACGAGCCGGTAGTCAGCCCGGTAGTCAGCCCGGTAGTCAGCCCGGTAGCCAGCCGGGTGTCCCGCGGGCTCAGCCGAAGAAGTGGCCGGGCGGGTGGGCCCGGTCGGTGCGCGAGCGCGGTGTGCCGCGCAGCGCGTCGGTGAGCGTCCGCGCGGTGTTGACCAGGGGGACGTGGCTGAACGCCTGCGGGAAGTTACCCGTCATCCGGCCCAGCCTGGGGTCGTACTCCTCCGCGAGGAGCCCGACGTCGTTACGCAACGACAGCAGGCGTTCGAACAGCTCCTGAGCCTCGTGGACCCGCCCGGACAGGGCGTAGTTGTCGGCCAACCAGAAGGTGCAGGCCAGGAAGGCGCCCTCGCCCGCGGGCAGTCCGTCGACCGCGCCGTCCTCGGCCGTCGGATACCGCAGGACGAACCCGTCCTCCATCAGCTCCCGCTCGATGGCGGCGACTGTTCCCACGGCGCGGGGGTCGGTGGCGGGCAGGAACCCCACCAGCGGCATGTACAGCAGCGCCGCGTCGAGTTCTTTGGAGCCGTAGAACTGGGTGAAGGTGTTGCGTTCGGAGTCGAACCCGCGGGTGCAGACCTCCGTGTGGATCTCGTCCCGCAGCGCCGACCAGCGGTCGACGGGGCCCGGTAGCCGGGACTCGACGATCCCGCGTACCGCCCGGTCGGCCGCGACCCAGGCCATCACCTTCGAGTGGACGAAGTGGCGGCGGGGGCCGCGTACCTCCCAGATGCCCTCGTCGGTCTTCCGCCAGCCGGTCTCGAGGAAGTCCATCAGCTTGGTCTGCAGCGGCCAGGAGTCGTCCGCATGGCTCTCGGTGATGGTCTGCCCGCCGGGGAGCGCTAGCCCGGGCACGGGCTGGCGACGGTTGGCGACCGCGACCCGCGCGACATGCAGGGCGTCGAGGACCTCGCCGTAGACGTCGAGCTGGAACTGGTCGACGGCGGCGTTGCCGACCCGCACCGGGGCGGAGTTCTCGTACCCCGGTAGCCACGGGATCTCGTATTCGGGCAGCCGGCGTTCCCCGGCCACGCCGTACATGATCTGTACCCGGGAGGGGTCGCCGGCGACCGCGCGCAGCAGCCACTCCCGCCAGGCGGTTGCCTCGCTGGTGAACCCGGCGTCGAGCAGGGCGAGCAGCGTGATCGTCGCGTCCCGCAGCCAGCAGTACCGGTAGTCCCAGTTGCGCACGCCGCCGATGTGTTCCGGCAGCGAGGTCGTGACGGCGGCGACGATCCCTCCGGTCGGGGCGTAGGTGAGCGCCTTGAGGGTGATCAGCGACCGGCGGACGGCCGGCTGCCACTGGCCGTCGTAGGTGCAGCCCGCCATCCAGGCCGACCACCACGCCTCGGTGAGGGTGATCATGCGCCGGACGTCGTGGGACGGCGGGGGAGTCTGGTGGGAGGGGGTCCAGGTCAGCGAGAACGGTACCGACTGGCCGGCGGCGACGTGGAAGTCGGCGTAGGTGGCCATGTCGTGCCCCTCCACCGGGGCGGTTGTCCGCAGGGTGACCGCATCCGGCCCGGCCACCGCCGACATGGTGTGCTCGTCCACCCGGCGGACCCACGGCACGATGGAGCCGTAGTCGAAGCGGAACCGGGTCTCCGATCGGAGGTGGACCGCACCCTCGAGGCATTCGACCAGGCGGAGCACGGTGTGCGTGCCGGCGCGGGGGAACATCGCGTCGACGATGCGCACGGTGCCGGACGCGGTCGTCATGTCCGTCTCCAGCACCAGCGTGTCGCCCCGGTAGCGCCGGCTGATGCCCAGGACCGGCTCGACGGGCGCGATCTTCCAGTGGCCGGCCTCGGAGTCGCCGAGCAGGGCGGCGAAGCACGACGGCGAGTCGAATCGGGGCAGGCACAACCAGTCGATCGACCCAGTGCGCGACACGAGCGCCGCGGAGTGGGTGTCGCCGATCAGCGCGTAGTCCTCGATCAGGGATGGCACGACCTGTTCCTCGCTCCCATGGTCCACTGGTTGTGATCATCGTTGGATCGATGATCGTCGGATAATTGATGATCATCGGGGTCGATGTCATCGGGGTCGCCCGCCGTTGGGCGCGATCGCGGGCACAGCGCCGCCGGTCGACGGTGAACCGGTACGAGCACGCCGCGCAGCGGTGGGCCGGCGGTTACCCGTGGCGGAGGTCGCTAAGCCTCATGAGGGCGTTTACCTTACGGACCCGCTCGGCGGACTACGTTGGGGGTCCGGTCATGGCGGTGCTCCAGTCGTCGTCCGGACCAGATTTCCTTCCCCGATGTGACAGGACTCACCACGTGGCCCCATCGTCGTCACCTGCTGTCACCCGTGCCGCTCGCTACCTGGCCGACCCTCGGCGCCAGACGATGGTTGTCGTGGCGGTACTCGCCACCATCGGCCTGATCGTCTTCGGGATCTACGCGACGTTGGACGGGCCGCCGCCGCAACAGGAGGCCGTCGTGTACTTCGCCCCGGGAGCCACCGAGGCGCAGAAGGACGCGGTGCGCGCCGCGTGCCCCTCGGTGGGCAGGGCCATCCAGCTGCCGAAGGACCGCAACCAGCTGGCCACCAGCCGGATCTATCCGCTGCGGTACGACGTTGCGAAGGCGTCGACCGTCGACCGCGCGGCCCTGTACAAGTGCGTGTACGCCCAGCCGCACGTACTCGGGATCAGTCAGGTCACCCAGGGCCAGTAGACCTTCGCCCATCAGGATCGACTCTTCTCCGGCTCCCGTTGGGCGAGGAGTTCGGCGGGCGTGGGCCGGCCGGCATCGCGGGCCTCCTTCGCCTGCCAGAGACTCACGATCATGGTGGTCAGGATGACGAGCCCACTGAGGATCAGGCTTCCGCCGGACCACCCGGAGGACGCGGGAAGGGTGTCGACCACGATCCACGCGATTCCCGCGGCGATCATCCCCAGCGCGAACAGAATCGTGAACGCCGACGAGAACCGGTTCGCGGCCGCCTGATCGGCGAGGTCGGCGGCCTTGCGCCGGGCCTGCTCGAAACGGCCGCGCGCCCACTCGTACTCCAGGCTCAGGATGAAGAACCCGAGCGCCACGACGAGGAATCCCGGGCCCGGCAGCGCCAACATCGCGATCCCGAGGCCGAGGACGCCGAGACCCAGCACGGTCAGGGCGATCCGGCGGAACAGGCGGGCGCTTCGGGTCAGCACGTCGGGTAACCCTCCTGAGCGGATCGTGGACGGGGCGGGAGTGTCCTCTGGGACGGTGCTCTACTGCGACGCTCTTCCGTCATAACGCATCACGCAAGAACATCGTGGCGGGGATCTCCTCGACCTCCTCGACCGATACGTGTCGTGATGCCGACATGCCGACGGGGTGCGGGGATTCGCGGCTCCGCGGGGGTAGGGCCGGGCGGGC
>NZ_CDWTMO010000112.1:0-14264 GCF_977946435.1 Frankia sp. CgKIO3
TGCGGAAAACAAGCCCAGACGCCGACGCCCAGAGCACCGAGAGTACCCAGAGCACCCGGGACGCCCAGAACACCCGCGACGCCCGCGACACGGTGGCCGCGGCGGCGTCCCGTGCCGGCCGCCCCGAACCCGACGCCCTCCTCACTGCCCTGGCCGAACTGCACGTCCACGGCGTCGACGTCGACTGGCGCGCCCTGTACCGAGGACGCGGCGCCCGGCACCGGGAGCTGCCCACCTACCCGTTCCAGCGCAGGCGCTACTGGCTCGACGGGACCACCGCCGTCCCCGCGCCCCGTAGCCCGACCGTCGGGACGGCCCGCGCGGCAGGCCCGGACGGCTGGTCCTACCGCACCGAGTGGCGGCCCCTGGACTCCGCGGACGTCACCACCGCCGTGACGGCCCAGGCCACCGCGGCGCCACCGCTGTCCGGCGTGTGGCCGGTGCTGACCCCGGCCGCCGGCGTTGACGAGGACATGCTCTCCCGCCTCTGCTAGATCATCGAACGCCTCGGCGGCACGGCCGTCACCCTCACCCTCACCGGCGACGACGCCGACCGCGCCCGGGTCGCGGCGCTGCTGTCGAACGCCGTACTGCTGTCGAACGCCATGCCGCCGTCGGGCGGCGGCCTCGCCGGGAAGAAGATCGGGAAGAAGACGGTGCAGGCGGTACGCGGCGTCCTGTCCCTGCTCGCCCTCGACGACACGCCGCACCGCATCCATCCGGCACTGACCACCGGGCTCGCCCTCACCGTCCCGCTCGTCCAGGCGCTGCACAACCTCGACGTGCCCGCACCGCTGTGGTGCGTCACCCGCGGCGCGGTCACCACCGGTCCCGACGACCCCGTCACCGCCCCGGACCAGGCCATGATGTGGGGACTCGGCCGCACCCTCGCTCTGGAGGACCCCAGCACCTGGGGCGGTCTGATCGACATCTCGACCGACCTCGACGATCAGACGCTGGCGTGGTTCGGCTCCGCCCTCACCGCCCCCGGCGGCGAGGACCAGCTCGCCGCCCGTGCCACCGGGCTGTTGGTACCCCGCCTCGTCAGGGCCGACACCGTCCTACCAGCCGACACCGTCCCACCAGCGTGGCGGCCCCACGGCACGGTCCTGATCACCGGTGGCGCCGGCGCCCTCGGCGCGCATGCCGCCCGCCGGCTCGCCCGCGACGGTGCGCGCCGGATCGTCCTCGTCAGCCGCCGTGGCCCCGCGGCTCCGGGGGCGGAGGAACTACGCGCCGAACTCGCCGCCCTCGGCGCCGAGGCGATCATCGAGGCCTGCGACGTGGGAGAGCACGAACAGCTCGCCGCTCTGCTGCGGAGACTGGCCAAGGCGGGCCTGCCGGTGTCCGCCGTCGTACACGCGGCCGGTGTCATGGGACAGGTGACCGCCCTGCACAAACTCGATCTCGGGGAGTTCGCGGAGGTCGTGGCCGGGAAGGTCGCCGGCGCCGCCGGCCTCGACCGGCTACTCGACGGGATCGACGGGATCGACGGGATCGACGGGATCGACGGGATCGACGGCACCAGGCTGGAGGCCTTCGTCCTGTTCTCGTCGGTGTCGGCGACCTGGGGCAGTGGCGGCCAGTCCGCTTACAGCGCGGGCAACGCCTACCTCGACGCCCTCGCCGCGCGGCGGCGCGCGCTCGGTCTCGCCGCCACCTCTGTCGCATTCGGCCCGTGGGCCGACGCCGGAATGGGCGCCGAGGCCACGTTCCGTGACTACCTGGGCCGCCGTGGCCTGACCCCGCTGCCCCCCGACGCAGCGGTCACCGCGCTCACCCGGGCGGTCGCGGGCGGGCAGGCCGCGCTCACCGTCGCCGACGTCGACTGGGAGCGCTTCCTCCCACCCTTCACCGCCGCCCGCCCTGGGCATTTCTTCGACGATCTATGGAGCCGGTCCACGACGGCCGGACCCGAGGGGGACGCCGAGCCGACCGGCACCGACGCGCCCCCCGCCCGAGTGGACTACGGGACGCTGCCCGGGCCCGCCCGCGCCCGCGCGCTGTTCGACCTCGTGCGGGCGGAGGTCGCGGCCATCCTCGGGCACCCGTCGCCCGACGACGTGGACCCACAGCGCCGCTTCCTCGAACTCGGCTTCGACTCACTGGCCTCGGTGCAGCTCAGCCGCCGACTGGCCGCCGACTGGCCGCCGCCACCGGCCTCACCCTGGCCACGCCCGTTGTCTTCGAGCATCCGACGGTCTGCGAGCTCATCCGCCATCTCGACGCCCTCGACGCCCTCGCCACCCAGCGGCACCCAGCGGCACCCAGCGGCACCCAGCGGCACCCAGCGGCACCCAGCGGCACCCGGACATCGTGCCCGGCAGGCCCCCCGCGCGGGCCGGGACGCAGGTCGCGCCGATCGGCGTGCGCGAGCTGTACCGACAGGCGTGCACGGACGGCAAGTTCGCCGAGGGCGTCGGTGTCCTGCGGGCCGCCGCCCGGCTCAGGCCCGTCTTCCGCACCGTCGAGGCCTTCGGCGCGCCCGCCGCGCCGGTGAGACTCGCCTCGGGTCCGGCCAGGCCCACCATCGTCTGCCTGCCCTCGATGATCGCCCCGTCGGGACCGCACAACTTCGCCCGCCTTGCCCTGCACCTGCATGGCCGGCGGGACGTGTACGCGCTGCCGCATCCCGGATTCGGCGACGGGGAGCTGCTTCCGGCCACCGCGGATCTCGTCGTTGACCTGCATGCCGAGACCATCGCCCGGGCGTTCGACGAGATCCCCATCGTGCTCGCGGGTTACTCCTCGGGCGGCTGGCTGGCACATGCGATCGCGGCCCGGCTGGAGGCCCGCGGGATCCGCCCGGGGCGGTGGTGCTGCTCGACACGTGGCTACCCGGGGACCGCATCCCCGAGGGCGACATCCAGGAGGAGCTTCGCGGCGTCGCCCTCAACGACCAGGCCTTCGCGCTGATGACGGAGGCACAGGTCACCGCGCAGAGCGCCTACCTGGACCTGTTCGAGGGCTGGCGGCCGACCACCGTCGACGCGCCGGTCGTCCTCGTCCGGGCGATGGAGCGCATGCCCCAGCAAGCGGTCGCCGAGAACCCTGACGGGGAGGGCCAGGCCTGAGTGACCGACTGGGTGATGGAGCACGAAAGGCTCGACGCCGCCGGCAATCACCAGACGATGATGAACGAACACGCCGCCTCCACCGCCGCAGTCCTCCACCAGTGGCTTGCAGAACTGGGCCGGCCCACGGAACCGGACCGGCCCACGGAACTGGAGCGGCGCTGATGCGGTGACCGGTCTACCCCCGGGGCCCTCGGGTCACCGGACCTCGGGTCACAAGGCGGCCAGCGCCGGCCTGAGGACGCGTTCGTAGAAGTCGCAGAAGCCGCCCTGATCTGGACCGATCTGGAGCAGGGCGACTTCGGTGAACCCGGCGTCGGCGAACCGCCGGATCCCCGCGACGAACGGCTCCGGGTCGGGCCCGTGCGGGATCTTCGGGGCAAGATCCTCCGCGTGACTACTCCGACGTCTAAAGGCGCCGGCTTCTCAGGCAGCTTGCGCTGCCTGAAGGGCCAGCCCGGCCCTGAGGATGTTGGTAGCCGCGTTGACGTCGGCGTGCGCGCTGTGGCCGCATGCCTGACAGACAAACGCGGCCTGTGTTCTGCGGTTCCCGGCGGCGCAGTGGCCACATTCGGCGCAGGTACGGGACGTATTGGCGGGTGGCACCCCGACGACGGCCCGTCCGGCGCTTTCAGCCTTGGCGTGCAGCACGGTGAGGAACACCCCCCATCCCGCATCGAGGATGCTCTTGTTCAGCCCCGTCTTGGCGGCCTGCCCGTTCGACAGGAAGACACCGGGCGTCTCCGGGTCGGGCCTGGGCATGATCCGGCGGGTCATGCCCTTGATGTTCAGGTTCTCCACGGCGATCAGGTCGTGGTCGCGGACCAGCCCGAGCGCGGTCTTGTGGGCGAGGTCGAGACGCTGCCGGACGACGGCGCAGTGTTGCGCCGCGACCCGCGCGACGGCCTTGCGGCGCCGCTTCGAGCCGCGCTGCTTGCGGGACAGGTCCCGCTGCGCGGCGGCCAGCCTGCCCGCCGCCCGCCCGGCGAACCGGGGATTGCCGTAGCGGACCGTCGTCCGGCTCGGATGCCGGTAGGCGTCGCGGCGTTCCTGAAGGGCGGCGTTGTAGAGCGCCCGGTGGTCGTCGAGCATCGCGCCCAAGGCGGCTGTCTGGTGGCCGGTCGGGCGGAGCTGGAACCTGAAGGTCCGTCTCACCGGGCGGCTACCGGCCGCCACGGCCGTTCGTTCTGCGTGTCGATGTACCGCCGGACCGTGTCGGCGGAGACCGCGCCGACAGTGGCGACGAAGTACGACCGCGACCACAGGGTGGGCAGCCGGGACCGCAGGTGCGCGAACTCGGCGCGCAGCACGTGGGACGTGAAGCCCTTCACCTGGTTGGCGATGTACGACGGGGCGTGCTTTGGATGAGCCTTCACGAACAGGTGCACGTGGTCAGGTGCGATCTCCAGCGCGACGACCGGCCAGTCGTGCTCGGCGCACTTCTCGCGCAGCAGCGCGTCCAGCCGGTCACGGACCGGGCCGACGAGTACCGGCCTGCGATATTTGGGGCACCAGACGACGTGATAGCCAAGGTTGTAGGCCCCGCCCGCGCCCGTCGTCACCCACCACCCCACGCCACCGACTATATCAGCATGGCCGGCATAACCGTTACAGTCCGTACCGGATTCCCCTGTCGCCTGAAAGCGACACTCCCCCCGGAGGCGACTGGTGGTTCGATGCTCCGGCTGTGAATCGACGCGCACAGCACCTCGGCGGCGGTCTGGGCGGAGCTGAGCGTCGATGGGTTCAGCCATGGGATTATGACGGAGTGACGCTGTTCCCACTGCCAGCCGTCGAGCACGACGGCCCCGCCGTCCAGGTCGGGGAGGTCGAGTTCACCCGCGCCGAGCTCTTCGCGGCCGCGTCCGTCGTCGCCGGTCGGGTGGCCGGCGCGCCGGCGGTGGCCGTGCACGCCGAGGCGACGATGGCCACCGTCCTCTCGGTCGTCGGCTGCCTGCTCGCCGGGGTGCCGGCGGTACCCGTGCCGCCCGACTCCGGGCCGCGTGAACGCGGTCACATCCTGCGCGACTCGGGCGCCGCCCTGCTGCTCGGCAGCCCCGCCTGGGACGACCTCACGATCCCCACCGTGCCGGTCGATCTCACCGCACGGTCGGGGGCTGCCGGGTCCACGTCCGGGTCCACGTCCGGGTCCGGGTCCGGGTCCGGGGGGACCGGACCGGCGCTCATCCTCTACACCTCCGGGACGACCGGAGCCCCCAAGGGCGTGGTGCTGTCCGCCCCGGCCATCGCCGCCGATCTGGACGCCCTCGCCGACGCCTGGGCCTGGACGCCCGAGGACACGCTCGTGCACGGACTGCCGCTGTTCCACGTCCACGGCCTGGTCCTGGGTGTGCTCGGGGCGCTGCGGGCCGGCAGCCGGTTGATCCACACCGTCCGCCCGACCCCGACGGCGTACGCGGCGGCCGGGGGGACCCTGTACTTCGGCGTGCCGACCGTGTGGTCCCGGGTCTGCGACGATCCGACCACCGCTCGCGCCCTGGCCTCGGCCCGGCTGCTCGTCTCGGGCAGTGCCCCCCTGCCGAGGCCGGTGATCGACCGGCTCGCCGGCCTCACCGGCCTCGCCCCGATCGAACGGTACGGGATGACCGAGACGTTGATCACTATCAGCGCCCGAGCGGACGGGGAGCGCCGGGCGGGCTGGGTCGGCACCACCCTGCCGGGAGTGCGGACCCGGCTCGTAGACGACGAGACGGGGGCCGAGCTGCCCGCGGACGGGGAGAGCATCGGCGAGCTGCAGGTCCGCGGTTCCACCCTGTTCGACGGGTACCTGGGGCGCCCGGAGGCCACCGCCGCGTCGTTCACCGCGGACGGCTGGTTCCGCACCGGCGACGCCGCGGTCGTCGCCCCGGACGGCCACCACCGAATCGTCGGGCGCCGATCCACCGACCTCATCAAGAGCGGCGGTTACCGGGTGGGCGCGGGCGAGGTCGAGGCCGTGCTGCTGGCCCACCCGGCCGTGCGCGAGGCCGCCGTCGTCGGGCTGCCGGACGACGACCTCGGGCAGCGCATCGCCGCCTTCGTCATCGCCCCCGGCCTGGCCGGTGCGGCGGGCGGGACACCGAGCGAGACGGCGAGCGAGACGACGGCGAGCGAGGCGCTCATCGACTTCGTGGCGCGGGAGCTGTCCATCCACAAGCGGCCCCGGGAGATCCACCTGGTGACCGAGCTCCCCCGCAACTCGATGGGCAAGATCCGCAAGTCCGCCCTGGCTCCCCCGGAAACGCCCTGAGGGCAGGTCACGGCGTCGAGGAGAGCGTGCTCGGGGCGCTCACCCCACCGGGGCGGGAGGCCCTGCGGTCCCTGCTCGCCCGCGCCCTGGCGGGCTGACCGGCCCGGCGGGGCTGGCGGGACCGGCCGGCAGGCCCGTGGCGAGGCCGCGGTAGAACGCGCTGGTCGCCATCAGCTCCTCGTGCGGGCCCTGCGCGACCACGCGGCCCTCGTTCAGCACGAGGATGAGATCCGCAGCCCGCACCGTGGAGATCCGGTGGGCAATGACCAGCAGTGCCCGCTTGGCGGCGATCCGGCGCATCGCGCGGGTGAGCGCCTGCTCGTTGACGCTGTCCAGCTGGGCCGTGGGCTCGTCCAGGAGCAGCACCGCGGGCTGAGCGATCAGCGCGCGGGCGATCGCGACCCGCTGCCGTTCCCCGCCGGAGAGCAGCACACCATGATCACCAACCGGGGTCCGGAGCCGCTCGGGCAGCCGGTCGGTGAAGTCCCGCAGCCCCGCCGTGGCCAGGACCGCGGTGATCTGCTCCTCGGTCGCCTCCGGCGCCGCGTAGGTGATGTTGTCCCGCAGGCTGCCGTGCAGCACCGGGGTGTTCTGCTCGACCAGCCCGACCCACCCGCGGGCGGTCGCGCGGGGCATCGCGCGGACGTCGTGGCCGGCGAAGAGGATCATTCCGGCGTCCGGCTCGTAGAAGCGCTCGACGAGCTCCAGGATGGTGGACTTGCCGGCACCGGACGGCCCGACCAGCGCGACGTGCCCGCGGGACGGCACCGTGAACGACACCCCGCGCAGCACCGGCGTCTCCGCGTAGCCGAACCAGACGTCACGGAACTCGATCGACGGCACCTGCGGATTCGGCGGCTCCCTGCGTGACAAGGACAAGGATGACACTCGTGACGAGGGTGAGGGTGACAACGGTGCCGGCGGGCGCGTCCCGCCGGGGGCCGCGGCCGCCACGGGGCGCAGCGGACCGTGCACCGGCTCGTCGTCGCCCTCCCGGGGCAGCGCGAACACCGCGTTGACCCGCGACAGCGCCCCCATCCCCCGCTGGATGGTCGCCGCCGCCTCGATGATCTGCGACAACGGCATCACCAGGTAGGTGGCATACAGCAGGAAGGCGACCAGGCTGCCGAGCGAGGCCGAACCGCGCGCCACCAGGATCCCGCCGACCAGGAGCACGACCAGCACGCTTCCCTGCACCGCGAGCTGCATCGCGGGGGCGATGATCGAGTCCAGCTTCGCCATCCGGATGCCGGCCTGGTATGCGGCCGCGGCGTGGTCGCCGATGCGCGCGGCCTCCCGCCCCTCGGCGCGGTTCGCCCGCACGGTACGGATCGCGGTGAGGGCGCGCTCCAGGTCGGCGGTCATGCCGCCGACGCTGGCCTGCCCGCGTTCGGACACCGTCCTGATCCGGGACAGCGCGCCGAGTACCACGACCCCGGCCACCGCCACCACCCCGAGCACGAGCAGGAACAGCCAGGGGTTCAACCAGATCATCAGGGCGACGGCGCCGACGACGCCGATCACGCTGGTGACCAGGGAGGTGAAGCTGTACGCCACCGCCTCCCGCACCACGGTCGTGTCGGTATTCGCGCGGGAGATCAGATCCCCGATCCGCCGCGTGTCGAACACCCGCATGCGCAGCCGCAGCAGGTGGCCGATCAGGCTGGTGCGCAGGCCGAGCAGGACGCCCTGGCCGACGCGCTCGAGCAGGTAGTGCCCGGCGGTGTCGATCATCGCCTGGCCGACGAACAGACCCAGCAGCGCCCCGATGAGCCAGCCGGGAATACCCCCCGCCTGCGCAGCGTCGATCACCCGCATCACGAGCAGCGGTTGGAGCACCCCGACGGCGGTGCCGACCACGGTCAGCGCCGTGGCGATCGCCACCGCCCCGCGACGGCCGCGCAGCAGCGCCCAGAGTTCCGCGACGCCCCGCAACGCGGGCCCCCGGGCAACTCCCTGGCCCTCCCCCTCAACGACGTACGCCCTCGTCACGAGGCACGCCCCTTCCGCGAAGCCCGCCACTCCCACGAAGCCCGCCCGCGCGACGCGGCCCGGTTCCCGTTCCCGGACCGACGCTGAGCAGCGGCCGCAGGTAGCCGGCCGGCATCGACTCCCCCACGATCACTCCGTCCGCCTCGACCCACGCGTGCGCGGCGAACGGCGCGATGGTGCGCACCCCCACACGCCACGTCGGGAACGTTCCGGTCAACCGGCACAGCAGGGCGGTCGCTATCGAGCGGGGAACGCAGCCCCGCGCGCCGCGGCAGGTGAGGCTCACGGCTGTCACCGCCTGCCGGGCGGCGAGCGCGGTGTCATAGTCGGCCGGGCGGGCGCCCGCGCCCACCTCCGTGAGCACCCGGCAGATGCGGGCCGGCGACTGGGTCGCGAGCACCCGCGCGATCCCCACGGCGACCAGCGCGCCGAGCCGACGAGCGAGGGACGGTTTCGCCTCCGGCCGCTCGACCACCATCGGCGCGGTCACCGGGCCTGCGCCCGAGGATCGCAGACCGCCTCGGTCTCGGGTGACCATCGGGGTTCGGGCTCAGCCTCGATGAGGCCCACGTCCGCGAGTTGGGCGAGCAGACCCTCCACGTCGCGGCGCGCCGTCTCCGGGTCAACCTCGCTGGCCTCACACAGCCCGCGGGCGGCGGCTGCCGTGTCGCCGCCGTCGAGCAGGGTCCGCAGCACCAGGGCACCCGAGGGGTTGAGGGTCCAGTACCGGCCGTTGTCGATATGGAGGAGCACCGCTCCGTACTCGGTCGGCGCCCACACTACGTCAGGCCGCAGCGTCACCATGATCACTCACTCCTCCGGTAGCTCACTCACTATCTCCGGTAGCGCAGTCAGGGCTCCGCCGGCTCGCGAGCACCCGCAGCCACGCGTCCACCGCGAACGTCGGTTGCAGCGCCTGGTGGCGATGACCAGGTACGGACGAAGATCGGCACGCCTGGCGCAGCGCGTCCGGCTCGATCAGGCCGAGATCGGCCAACGGGCTGTCATCGCACAGCTTCACCAGGACGTCCTGGCTGGCGCGCAGGCCCTGATCCGCCTTGGTCTCGCGGCGCAGGCATTCCTGCGGCACCACCCGGCGCATGGCCTCCTTCAACAACGGTTTGTACTCCCACGGACCGGTGCGCTCCTCGGGCCGCACCGCCAGCGCCGCCCGGACCACCCGATCGTCGAGGAAGGGGGCGGCGAGCGGCGGGCCGACCGGATCGGCGAGCTGGTCGAACAGCCGGAACACCGCCGCGCCGGCGCGGATGGCGAAGAGATCGGCGTGGCCGTCCCGGGTCTCGGCCAGCGGCCAGGCGCGCCGGGCGGCCTCCGCGAACGCTCCGGCCAGCAGGTCGAGGGCCGCCGGCGTGAGCCAACCCGGGACCACAGGCGGAAAGGCCCAGTCGAGCGGGGCCAGGACGCCCGGGTGGGATCGGCCGAAACCGGAGGAACCGGAGGAACCGGCCGGACGGTGGGCCTGGTCGACCGTGGCGCGGCGGGCCTGGTCGAGCGCATCGGCCATGTCGGCGAGGCAGTCCCGGTAGCCGCGCGGCCACATCATCCGCAGACACGCCATCCGCGGCCAGCCCTCCTGCGCTCGGTGTCCGCGCAGGTCGTGCAGCGCCCGCCAGGGCCGGCGGCGCAACAACCGGGGGAGGTAGGCGGGACAGCCATAGGCGACCTCGTCGCCACCGAACCCGGTGAGGTGCACCCGCGGCCCGTACAGCGCGACCCGGTCAAGACCCGCGCGCAGCTTCGCCCGGTCGACGATGCCGACGAACGGCCGGTCGAGCGGTTCGTCGGCGTCGGCAATGCCGTCGTAGACGAGGGGAAGCCCGGCGGCGGGCAGGACCTCGCGCGTGACGCCGGGGAGCGTGGCCGCGGCCCGCGCGGCCCACTGGGCGTCGTCGTCACCGGGATCGCGGGCGATCCCGGTGAGCGCGACCACGTCGGCGGGGCCGCGCGCGGCCAGGCAGCACACCGAGGTGGAGTCCAGCCCACCCGACAGATCACAGCTCACCGTCCCGCCGCCGGCGACCCGCGCCGCCACGGCCTCGGCGAGAGCCGCCCGCAGGGTCGGCGCCCCCTCCGCACGGGACCGCACCGGTGCCGGTCGACGCCACCACCGCAGGACAGTCGCCTTCTCGTCAGGGCCGACGAGAAGGTAGTGATCCGGGGGCAGCGCGTCGATCGACTCCCAGAGCACCAGGTCGTCGAGCGGATGGGGCGGTGACGGGTCGAGCGGCGACAGAGCCAGCGCCGCCCGGTTCAGCGGGGCGCCCGTGAGCCGGGCGAGCACGTCGGCGCGGTCGGCGGCGACCAGCTGGCTGCCCAGCCGGGCGGTGAAGACCCGCCGGGTTCCCGTCGGGCTGCCCTGGATACGACGGTGGCCGTCGATGTCGGCGATCACGTGGTAGTCGCCGGCCACCGCGCGCGCGAGGTCGAGAGCATGCACGTCACGGGCCGAGAGAAGCAGCCGCAGGAGCTGTCGCGCGTTGGTCGCGGCACACCCGATCAGGGCCAGTCGCGAGCGCCCGGCGACGGCACTGACCATGGCGTCGTCCGGCCAGTTGCCGACGATCCACGGCCGCCCGGAGGCGTACCGCAGCATGCGACGGACCCCCGGCGGACGCACGACGGGATCACGGTCGGCCAGCACCAGAAACCAGCAGGACGGAATCGGGACCACCGCCACCCCGGCCGCCGTCACGCAAAACGCCGCCAGAAATAGTCACGCCCCCAGCCCCAGCGGCCGTTCGTCACTGCGGCGAAGCTGCCGGCATCCTCCAGTCGCGGGGGGAGGTAGGTAGCCTTCATCGTCTTCTCCTCAGCGGTTTCCGCGCGCCCGCGCTGTGACGCGCACCCTTGCGACGCGCACCGGTGGCGATACACGACGGCGCCGCGCCCGTGGCGCGGGCGCCGGCCAGCTGGTCCGGCCCGTCTGGTTGAAATTCCCCCGCCGGGTTCACTGGCGGTTCAGCTGACCTCCGGTGGTGAATTTGGGGGACCTGAGCACGGTCTGCGGTCCCTGGACCGTGCTCAGGTCCCCATAACTCGGCCGCCGCACGACTCGGCCGCCGCACGACTCGGCCGGAACGGCCGTGGTATCAGGTGATCCACGAGTCCGGATTCAGTACATGCTGATGGGCACGCCGCAGTTCGACACCGGGCTCGATCCCGAGTTCGGTCACCAGCCGCCGGTAGACCGTCTGGTACTCGGCCAGTGCCTCGGCCCGCCGGCCGGTGTGTTCCAACGCGAGGATCAGTTGGGCCCAGAGACGTTCCCGGGTCGGATGTTCGACCGTGAGCGCCCGCAGGGTCGGCAGCACCCGATCGTACTCGCTGAGGGCCAGGCGGGCGTCGATCAGGTCCTCGCACACCGCCCAGCGAGCCTCCTCCAGCCGGAGGACCTCCGCGCCTGCGATCTCCGCCGGGAGCTCGTCGAACGCGTCCCCCCGCCACAGCGCGAGGGCACCTTCGAAAAACCCGGCGGCGCGTTCCGGTGAGCCGGCACGCACGGCGGCGCGGCCCTGCTCAGCGGCCGATTCGAACCGCTTAGCGTCGATCTCACCGGGCGCGACGACCAGGCGGTACTCCCCCGGCCGGCTCTCGATGCGCCCGGGGCCGTTCCCCCCGGCTCCGGGCGTGCCCAGGGGCGGCCCGAGGGTGTGCCGCAGCTCCGAGAGATAAGTCTTGATGTTGCCCCCAGCGGAGCGCGGCGGGGCATCCTGCCAGAGCGCGAGCCGCATCCCGTCCACACTCACCCACTGGCCGGCGTGCAGCAGCAGGGTCAGCAGCAGGATGCGCTTCTTGCGCTGGTCGATGCGGACCTGCTCACCCGAGGATCGCCGCACCTCCAGCGGTCCCAGGACCGCGAACAGGAGGCCGGCCCCGGTCGCGGAAGATGCGTTCGGACTCGCCTCAGATAGGTAGTCGTCGAGCATCGTGGCTCTCATCGATCGGGCCCCCGTTTCGGTTTTCCCGTGCGGGCCGGCTGGTCCCGCCCAGGCCGGTGCCATCTCCCGGCCCGGTGCTGGCCCGGTGGCTGAATACCCCCAGCTCACCCCGGGTAGTCATCCGGTGCATGCGGATATCGAGCAGCGCTCTCGGGCGGGTCGGGAACACCGCCCGACAGCGCCGGCGCCCGGTCGGCGGGCCTCGATCAGGGTCAGATCCCGAGCTTCGCCCGCGTCTGCGGCCCGACGATCCCGTCGACCACCAGACCGTGCTTCAGCTGGAAGTCCTTGACCATGTGGTTGGTCTGGTACCCGAACTTCCCATCCACGCTGATCGGGTAGCCAAGGCTGGCTAGCCTCTTCTGGATCTGGTGGACGTCGAGGTGGAACCTGAGGCCGATGGCCAGCGACGGGTAGCGGGCCGCAGGCGCCACCACGGCCGCACGCGCCGGGGCAGCCGCACGCGCCGGGGCAGCCAGCGAGGAGTAGGAGACGTTCGTGAACCGTGCGCCGCGCGAGACGGCCGCCGCCGCTGCCTGTCCCCGGGCCAGGTAGCGGTAGTGCATGCCCTTGGTGTAGGCGCTCCAGGCGGTGATGCCCTGGCCTTCACAGACCTTCTTCGCCGCCCAGGCGTTGACGGTTGGGTCGTAGAGGTTGCGGTTACCCACCCAGCCGGCGTGGGCCCGCATGTTGATCTGCCACAGGCCGCGCGAGTCCTCGCCGGAGGTGGCGTGGGCGTAGGGGTTGCCGCCGGACTCCGCAAGAGCCACCTCGACCCAGGTGGCCAGCGGGACGCCGCGGCAGCCGGGCAGTCCCGCGTTCGCGGCCGCGCTGGCGATCGTCACATCGGGGACCGTGGTGGCAGCCCTGGCCGGGCTCGCGGTGGCGAGCATGCCGGCGCCGGCGCCGATCACACCGACGGCGGCGACAACGGCGCCCCGGGTCCGGGTGGAATTTTTCCGATGCTTTCCCTTGGCCATTTCTTTGACATCTCATTTCGGTGTCGTCGAGCACAGACTAGTGATCGAGGGGAGGGATGCCGCTCGAAGGAGGGCGAGCGGAGACGACCGCGCTGGAGAAGAGCAGCACCCAGTGCCGGTCCCCCGGTGCGCCGAGGGTCCGTCCGGGGACGACCGATCGACGCACCCTGAGGATTCCGGGGTCGATGGGCTGAGCAGCCCGGCAGGCGGCCGCGGTCATTCCGTTCCGGGCCTGGCGGGCCCGGTGGACGGCAGGGGTCAGCCGACCACGGATGACGAGGTCAGGTGGCTTTCAGCCGAGCTGGTGGTATCGCGCGTCAGCGCGATCGGCCGGTACGGGCACCGACCGGATGGCACGTTCTCGCGAAGACGTCAGGGCGAGAACGGCGCCCAATATGGCGGGGACGCACCGCGGGTCGCGCCGAACGGCGTCACGGTCCAGAAGACCGGAGCCGAGCGTTCCTGAAACACAGGCAACGTCGAGTCCTTCCCGTACGCCTGCGAGGTTAGCTGTCGGGTTCGGGCCGGGAAGCCCGGCCGTTTCCGCGGCGTGCGCGTAACGGCTTAACCCCAAGGGCGGCCCGCAACGAGCCACCCGGAGGAACGTGGTTCCCCCGCTTCTGCCCAAGGTCTCTCGGAGGGAGCTCCGGACCGTGGGCAGAACTCGGCGTCGGCCCGGAGCTGTTGATACCTCGCAACCGTAGCGAACTACAAACCGTAGTGACAAGTACGAGTTGCGCCGAATCTGGGCGCATGTTGGTCACGATACGTGCATAACGCTGCAGTGCCGCAACTCTCGGACATCAATAGCAGCTACCGGTAGCGACACAGATCACCCGTCACGACCGGATCTTGGCGATATGACCGGCCTGTCGCGACGGGGACCGGTAGTCACGGGGACCGGTAGCCACGAGGACCGGTAGTCACCGGGACCGCCCGGCCGCCCGGCAATCCCTGCGCCCCCGCGCACCCCGGCAACCCCCGGCGGGCGGGAAACTTGGACCGGGGG
>NZ_CDWTMO010000113.1:0-14204 GCF_977946435.1 Frankia sp. CgKIO3
GGTGATCGTGTCGAGCTCGCCGGGTGGGGCGACCGGGGGCCGTGGCGGGGTCGGCGGTGGGAACCACGCGGCTGCCGCGGTGGAGGTCGTCGGTGCCGCGGCCGAATGGCGGCCGGTGGCCTGCCTGGCGACTTCCTGGCGTTGGCGTGAATGCCGACCGGCCGAATGATTACCCACGACGACCTCCGGGAGCGGTCCGGACGACGACGCCGACCGAGCAGCGGGGTTGCCCGGCGCGACCGGCCGTGATCGGAACGGTCATGCTGATGGTGCCCATAGGCGAACGCGGAGTCGCCACGGACCGTGGGCATAGGGCTCGATGAACCCGCACTGCGCCTCCGGCTGCATCGGTGTTGTGAGCCCCCCCGGGCCACACGGCACCCCCACGCGCGATGTCACCTTACCGGAAGGTGCCGGAGTGGCGCACTACCCGGAAGATAGCTGCCAAGCGGCATTATCAATGACATAGTTCTGTGGTATTGCGGGCTCTGCCCGGCCGTCCGGGGCGCGGCGCGCGGGGCCGGAGTGTCGGATCGGACGTTCGCCGAAAACAGGAAGCCGCCGCGGGATGGCCACGGGTTCGATACCGGGAGAATGCGAACGGCCGGGCCACGGGCTGTGGAGTGCTGATCAGATCAGCGGACGGTTTTCAGATCACTCGATGGTCCAAGTCTCCCCACCGGCGATCAGCGACATCAGGTCCCCGTCGCCCTGGCGGGTCTTGGCGTCGGTGATCTGGGCGTTCAACGCCTCGTCGTAGGTCGGCGCGTCGACGTCGCGGAAGATGCCGATCGGGGTGACGCCGTGCGAGTCGCCGGTGAGCCGGGACAGCGCGAACGCCTGGCTCGGATCGGCCGCCCAGGCGTCGTGGACGAGGACGTCCGGGCTGCCCGCCGGGACCACCTCGAGGCTGCCGTCCGGCGCCCGTCGAACGGCCTTGTCGCCCTCGGTGCCGAAGACAAGGGGCTCGCCGTGGGCCAGCTTCAGCGTCACGTCGTCCCGGCTGGTCCGCTCCTTGAGCGCGTCGAAGGCGCCGTCGTTGAAGATGTTGCAGTTCTGGAAGATCTCCACGAAGGCGGTGCCGGGGTGCTCTGCGGCCGCGCGCAGCACCGAGGTCAGGTGCGCCCGGTCGGAGTCGATGGACCGTCCGACGAACGTGGCCTCCGCCCCCAGCGCCAGCGACACGGGGTTGTACGGCCGGTCCAGCGAGCCGAACGGCGTCGACTTGGTGATCTTGCCGATCTCGGAGGTGGGGGAGTACTGCCCCTTCGTCAGTCCGTAGATCCGGTTGTTGAACATGAGGATCTTCAGGTTGACGTTGCGGCGCAGCGCGTGCAGCAGGTGGTTCCCACCGATCGACAGGGCGTCGCCGTCCCCGGTGACGACCCAGACCGACAGGTCGGGACGGGAGGCGGCGAGCCCGGTGGCGATCGCCGGTGCCCGGCCGTGAATGGAGTGCATCCCGTACGTCTGCAGGTAGTACGGGAACCGTGAGGAACAGCCGATCCCGGAGATGAAGACGATGTTCTCCCGGGCCACCCCGAGATCAGGCAGGAAGCCCTGGACGGTGGCGAGAATGGCGTAGTCGCCGCATCCCGGGCACCACCGCACTTCCTGGTCGGAGGTGAAGTCCTTGCGGCTCTGCTGGGCCGGCGCGGCCGGCACCAAGTCGAGCAGCCGGTTACTGATGCCGCTGCGATTCGTCGTGACGGTCACTGGTTGATCACGTCCTCCAAGACGCCCGCCAGCTCCGCGGCCTTGAAGGGCAGCCCGCGAACCTGGTTGTAGCCGATCGCGTCGACGAGGTACTCGGCCCGGATCAGGGTCCGCAGCTGCCCGAGGTTCATCTCGGGAATCAGCACCTTGTCGTACGACCGCAGGATGTCCCCGGTGTTGGCGGGGAAGGGGTTGAGATGACACAGGTGTGCCTGAGCGACGTGCATGCCCTTGACGCGGACCCGGCGGCAGCCGGCCGCGATCGGGCCGTAGGTGGAGCCCCAGCCGAGGACGAGTAGCCGGGCCTGCCCGGACGGGTCCTCCACCTCCAGCGGCGCGACATCGTTCGCGATGCCGTCGATCTTCGCCGCGCGCAGCCGCACCATCCGGTCGTGGTTGGTCGGATCGTAGGAGATGGCACCCTGGCCGTCCGACTTCTCGATGCCGCCGATACGGTGCTCCAGGCCCGGCGTGCCGGGGACCGCCCACGGCCGGGCGAGGGTCTCCGCATCACGCAGGTAGGGCCAGAACTCCGGCCCCTTCGGCCCGGTGTGGTTCGGCTCGGTGGCGAAGGCGACGCTCAGGTCCGGCAACTCCGAGCGGGTCGGCAGCAGCCACGGCTCCGAGCCGTTCGCCAGGTAGCCGTCGGAGAGCAGGAACACCGGCGTGCGGTACTTGGTAGCCAGGCGGGCGGCCTCGATCGCGGCGTTGAAGCAGTCCGCCGGGGAGCGCGGCGCGACGATCGGAACCGGAGCCTCGCCGTTGCGGCCGAACATCGCCTGGAGCAGATCGGCCTGTTCGGTTTTGGTGGGCAGGCCGGTGGACGGGCCGCCGCGCTGGATATCGACGATCATGAGCGGCAGTTCGAGGCTGACCGCGAGGCCGATGGTCTCGCTCTTGAGCGCGACACCCGGGCCGGAGGTCGTCGTCACGCCGAGCGACCCGCCGAAGGAGGCGCCGAGCGCGGCGCCGATGCCGGCGATCTCATCCTCGGCCTGGAAGGTCCGCACGCCGAACCGCTTGTGCCGGCTCAGCTCGTGCAGGATGTCCGAGGCCGGGGTGATCGGGTAGGAGCCGAGGAACACCGGCAGGCCGGTCAGCTCGCCGGCGGCGATCAGACCGTAGGACAGTGCCGTGTTCCCGGTGATCCGTCGGTAGGTACCGGCCTTCATCCGGGCCGGCGCCACCTCGTAGGTGACCGAGAAGGACTCGGTGGTCTCGCCGTAGTTGAAGCCGGCTCGGAAGGCCGCGACGTTCGCCGCGGCGATCTCGGGCCGTTTGGCGAACTTCTTCTCCAGGAAGCCGACGGTGCTCTCGGTCGGCCGGTGGTAAAGCCAGCTCATGAGGCCCAGGGCGAACATGTTCTTCGCTCGTTCGGCCTCCTTCTTGTTGACCCCGGTACCGACGCCCTCGGCGGCGTGCACCGCGTTGATGGTCATCGAGGTGAGCGGCACCCGATGCACCGTGTAGGCATCCAGCGTGCCGTCGGCCAGCGGATCCGTCGTATAGCCGGCTTTCTTGAGGTTGCTGCCGGTGAATGCATCGGTGTTGACAATGAGATTGGCTCCAGGCGGCAGATCCTTCAGATTCGCCTTCAGGGCCGCCGGGTTCATTGCGACCAGTACGTCCGGTGCGTCACCCGGGGTAAGAATGTCGTGATCGGAAAAATGTAGCTGGAAGCCGGACACGCCGGCCGGCGTGCCGGCTGGGGCGCGGATTTCGGCAGGGAAGTCCGGAATCGTCGACAGGTCGTTGCCGAATGCTGCCGTCTCGCTGGTGAACTGTTCTCCGGTGAGCTGCATACCGTCGCCGGAGTCGCCCGCGAAGCGCACGACGACCCGGTCGAGCCGGCGGGTCTCCCTCTCCCTGACCTGCTCTGACACCTTCAGTGACCTCCTCGGGTACCGTTCCAGCCTACCGGCCGTATCAATGATGCGCGCGCACCGTACCGCCGAGTTCGATCGCTCCATCCTCGTGGACGATCGACCTCGGTCTCCGTATCCGTCGCGCCGTATGGTGATTGTTTGCCAACTCTACGTATATAGTCTTTGTCGTTGCGATCGTCCGGCTGGCGGGTCTTGACCCTGATATCGCTGGTCAGAAGGGGTGTACCGCCCGATGGAGATGATCGGCCGGATCCGGTTCAATGCGCTTCCGGTAATGCTTTCCACAATTTCGGGGGAGGCCTGGCGTGTCAGGGAATCGACAGGGTGATCTTTGTGTCGGGCGCCCGGAGCGGTGAGCTCGCTCTTGCCGGCGACCTGGCCTGATCCGAGATGTTACCGATTGTAGTCGCCTGGCGGCTTGTGGCTGTATGTCCGGTGAGGCCCGGCGTCGGGGCATGGTGGCCGTGCGGGTGGCCGGGGTCGGCGGGTGGTCAGGTATCAGGGGCGGCCCGCTCAGAAGCGGCCGGCTCAGAAGCGGGGAGCATCGGGACATGACGCATAGCCCGGACGAGCAGTCGGATGCCGCGAGCGGTCCGGATGACGGTCGGCCCGACGCCGCACCTTCGTTCACGGCCGCGAGCGCTGGGCCGCGGGAGGCCAGGCCGCGGGAAAAGGTGGGAATCGTCGGGCCGGGCCGGGCCGGCACGGCGCTGGGCCTCGCCCTGGCGGCGGCCGGATATCCGGTAGTGGCCGTGGGAGTGCGCTCGCCGTGGCACCGATCGAGGGCCGTGAACCTGTTCCCGGACGCGTGGGTCGGCGGGGCGGCCGAGGTCGCCGGGCGGGCCGAGGTCCTCCTCGTCGCCGTGCCCGATGACGCGATCGGGCCGGTCGTCATGGACCTGGCCGCGGCGGGAGCCGTCGGGCCCGGCCGGACACTCGTGCATCTCAGCGGGCGCCACGGTCTGGGCATCCTGGCGGCCGGCGGTGACGTGGGCGCGGCCCGTATCGCGCTTCATCCGATCATGACTTTGCCGGGGATCATCGAGGACTCCGCTCTCCTCACCGGTGTCCCGTTCGGGATCACCGCCGATCCCGTGGCCGAGGGGCTGGCCCGCCGCCTGGTCACCGACGTCGGCGGCATCGCTCTGCCCGTCGCGGATGACCGGCGGGATCTTTACCACGCCTCTCTCGTGCTCGGCGGAAACTTCCTGACCACCCTGGTGGCGGCTGCCGGCGAGGTGCTGGCCGCGGCGGGCGTGCCCGATCCGGCCGCGGCGCTCGGTCCGCTGTTGCGGGCATCGCTGGCGAACACCCTGACCGACGGCTGGTCGGCGTCGACCGGACCGGTGCGGCGCGGTGATCTCGGCACCGTCGTGGCACATCTGACCGCGCTCGACCGGCTGGATCCACGGATCGCCGCCGTGTACCGACGATTGGCGATCTTTACCGCGGAGGAGCTCGAACGGGTCGGGCTGCTCGACCCGGCCGTGGTCGCACGTCTGCGCGAAGCCGTCCCGGACGAGCTCGGTGACCGACCGGGCAAGGCCCGCAGGGGGCCGGCGGCCGTACGGGCCGGGGGCGACGGTGGCCACACGCCCGACGGGAACGTTCCGCCAGCGCCGTCGCGTTGAGACAGGTGTACCGGTTCGACAGGACGGACACTTGATCGCCATGCCACACCGCCACTTCAACGGTCTGAAGACCGCGCTGCTGCTGGGCGTGCTGTCCGCCGCCATCATCGTGGTGGGTTCGCTGTTCGGGCGCGGAGGTCTGGCCATCGCGCTCGTGCTCGCGGTCGGTATGAACGGCTTCGCCTACTTCTTCTCCGACCGGATAGCCCTGCGGGCCATGCGGGCCTATCCCGTGACACAGGTCGAGCAGCCCCGGCTCTACGCGATCGTCGGGGATCTCGCCCGCAATGCCCGGATGCCCATGCCGCGGCTGTACCTCAGCCCGACCCGGGCGCCCAATGCCTTCGCCACCGGCCGTAACCCGCGAAACGCGGCGGTCTGTTGCACCGAGGGCATCATGGAGATTATGGACGATCGTGAGCTACGCGGCGTTCTCGGTCACGAGCTCAGCCATGTCTACAACCGGGACATCCTGATCGCCTCGGTGGCCGGGGCCCTTGCCAGTATTATCGTCTATCTGGCGAATATGGCTCAGTTCCTGGCCATCTTCGGCGGGCGGGACGATGAGGACGGTCCCGGCATCTTCGAGCTTCTGCTGCTGATGATCTTGGGTCCCGTCGCGGCGACGATCATCCAGCTCGCGATCAGTCGGTCCCGGGAGTACCAGGCCGACGAGTCCGGCGCGACGCTCACCGGTGACCCGATCGGGCTGGCGAACGCGTTGCGCAAGCTGGACGCCGGCACCGCGGCGCGGCCCCTGCCGCAGACCTCCAAGCTCGGCCCCGCCGCCGCGCTCATGATTGCAAATCCGTTCCGGGGTGGGGGGGTCGGGAAGCTGTTCTCCACTCATCCACCCATGAACGAGCGGATCGCGCGTCTCGAACAGATGTCACGCATGAATCCGTATCGGTGACCGGGCCTGATGACCACGATGTTGTCCGCGGCGCGTCGCCGCGGCAACACCCCGAAGTACTCGGAGTACGCTTTAACCCTGAACCGCTAACCGCGAACTGCCGGCCGAAACGGCGTCGGTTCACAACCAGGACCGCGGCGGAACAAACCCCCCAGGTTCCGCCGCAAGCACCCCGCCCGAAACCCCCATCGGGCGGGGTGCGCCCTGTCTCGAGCTTTTCCGTCGCGTCAGCGGTAGTTGACGAACTGGAGGGGAACTTCGAAGTCCTCGGCTTTGAGCATCTGGATCACGCGTTGCAGGTCATCGCGCTTCTTCCCGGTCACCCGTAGCTGATCACCCTGGATCTGGGCCTGTACCCCTTTCGGGCCATCCGTCCGGATCTTTTTGGCGATGGCCTTGGCCTTGTCCTCCGCGATGCCCTGCTGAACGGTGACGGGCAACCGGAGCTCCTTGCCCGACGGCTTGGGCTCGTCGAAGGTCAGGGCCTTGAGGGAAATGCCGCGTTTGACGAACCTCTCCTGAAGCACGTCGAGCACCGCCTTGACCCGCTCGTCCGTGTTCGCTACAAGCAGAATCGACTCGCCGGACAGCGTCGCGGATGCGCCGGTGTCACGGAAGTCGAAGCGGGTCCGGATTTCCTTGACCGTCTGGTTGACGGCGTTGTCTATCTCCTGGGCGTCAACTTTGCTGACGATGTCGAAAGATGGATCTGCCACGTGTGCGGACCTCCTGGCCGGTTCGATGTGGGTGAGGATCGTGTGGAGTCGGGCGCTGTGCGTGATCGTGGTGCGCGGCCTTCGTCTCGTGAGCCGCTACTCACCGTTGTAATCGATCGTCGGCGGCTGCGGCGGGGTGGTGCGGCATCACGATGCTCCGTCGGGACCGGTATGCTCCTCCGCGACGGCAGGTTGCCCGAGCGGCCAAAGGGAGCGGTCTGTAAAACCGTCGGCTCAGCCTACGATGGTTCGAATCCATCACCTGCCACCATCCCGCAGTTCCCGGGGATCATGCTTCTGTACAGGCTCGGATCCACAGGCCCGGGGCATCGCTCCGGGCCTGTGTGCGTGCGGTCGCGGATGCTCCTTGTCGCCGGGCGGTCAGGTGTTCGCGGCGGCATCCAGGTCCGCCCGGGTCAGGACGGGGTGCAACGTCAGACCGAGCTCGGCGAGTCTCTCCCGGCCGCCCTCCTGCCGGTCGATCACGCAGAGCACGTGTTCCACGACCGCTCCGGCATCCCGCAGTACCCGGGTCGCGTCGAGCACGGCACCACCGGAGGTGACCACGTCCTCGAGGAGGACGACGTGGCGTCCGGTGACGTCACCGCCCTCCGCGATGCGTCGGGTGCCGTATTCTTTGGCCTTCTTCCGGACGAACCGGGCGGGCAGGCCGGTGCGCTGGGAGAGCAGAGTCGCGAGGGGCACTCCGCCGAGTTCGAGTCCGGCGAGGATCTCCGCGCCGGGCGGCACCAACTCGGTGAGTCCGGCCACCACCGCGGCGAGCAGCGCCGGGTCGGCTTCGAAGAGGTACTTGTCGAAGTACTCGGTGCTTGTCCGACCCGACCGGAGCAGGAATGTCCCGGTCAGATGGGAAGCAGCCCGAACCTGGGCGGCCAGCGCCGCGTTGTCGTTCACGTCTGCTCACTCTAGGACCGGTTCCCAGCCGGGATGCCGGCCGCAGACGGTCACCGGTGGTCGTTAAACAGTCACCGGTGACCGGTGACCAGAAACCGTGGCTCGTGGGCCGCCACGGCCGGGGCACTACCGTGGCCTCATGTCGTCGGCTGAGACGGAGCGCGCGGTCCCGCTGTTCGTCCACGGGACGCTGCTGTTCCCCGAGGTCGTGCGGGCGCTCATCGGACGCGTGCCCCAGCCGGGGCCCGCTACGGTCACCGGCTGGCGGGCCGCCCGGCTGCGTGACCGGCTCTATCCGGGCCTCGTGCCCACGGCCGAGGCGGACGGGCCGGATCGGGCCACCGCCGGCCTCGTCCTCTTGGGGCTCGCCCCACGGGAACGGGCAATCCTCGATGCCTTCGAAGGCGAGGCCTACGAAGCCCGTCCGCTGGTCCTGGCCGACGGGCTACCCGCCATGGCCTACCTTTGGCGCGATCTCGCCGAGGCGATGCCGGAGAACTGGGACGCCCGCGTCTTCGCCGACCGTCATCTCACCGACTACGCCTTGCGATGCGTCACCTGGCGGGCGGGGCTGGCAGATCCGGCACCCTGACCGCGAGCTGACCGCGAGCCGCCGTTCAGCCGGTGGTGGGCGGCCGCGGACCCTCCTCGCGCCGGATGCCGCCCCCGGAGGTCACCCGGGTGCCACCGGTCTCGGCGAGGCGACCGACTCCGGCCTCACGCCCGGCGGAGACCCCGGCCTGGTCGCTCGGATACGGCTCCTCGTACCCGGCTCTGGCCCGAGGAGCATCGTAGGTGCACAGTGCGTAGATGACGACTACGTCGATCGCGATGATGACGACAGACCAGACCGGGAACGCTGCAAGGAACGCCAGCTGCCCGATGGCGTTGATCGTCGCGATTGCGACACCTCCCCAGCGGGCGGCCTCGTTACGGGCCGCGATGCCGAAGGCGATCAGTATCTCGACGACGCCGACCACGATCCACAACCAGCCCCAGAAGGTGGTGTCGGCGTAGATCACGCTGGCCCCGCCGTTGAGGTTGTTCACTACGACGGTGTAGTCGCGCAGGGACGCGATGCCGTAGATCAGGTTGTGGAAGCCGACGATGAACATGATGACGGCGGCGAAGGTGAGCCATCCGTTCAGCGGGCGTGCCACCCGTGTTCCTGCCATCTCATCCTCCCCGGTCGTACTCGCGGCGGATCGCTCTGCCCGCATGGTGCGGTCCGTCGTTGTTCGGTGGTCATACGACTACCTCTCCGCCGCGTAGGTGCGATACCCACGGTAGACCGCCGTCACCCATCGTCGTGTCCGTCGGGCCGGAGATGGTTCTCGCCGGCCCGGGACACGATCAGGGAGCGCTGCCGGCGCCACCCGCCGCACCCACGCCACTTCTGCCGGTCCCACTCTTGCCGGCGGGCAGTGTCGTGACCGCGTTCGTCGCCGCGCTCCAGCGGAGCTTGCCGAACTGGAAGGCGCTCTCCCGTCCGCCCGGGACCGAGTACTCGTCGGTGATCGGAAGCCCGAGGCTCGACGTCGTGCCACCGAGGCCCAGATAGGTCTGCAGGATGCGGCCGTGGACCTCGTGCGCGCCGATGGCCGGGTGCCAGTAGATCCAGCCACCCTGGAACCTCGCCTGAAGCGTCTCCGAGGCCGTGGCGTACTCGACACCGCTCACTGGTCGGTGCAGGAAGCTGTTCGTTCCGCCCAGCTCCAGGAACTTTGTCGCGATGGATCCGTGCAGGGCCCGTACGCCGGTCGCCACGGACCAGAAGGCCAGGCCGTTGGAGTAGCGCTGCCAGCGACCGCCACCGCCGGCGGGCAGTTCGCTGTCGACGGGCGTCCCAACGGCCAGACGGCTCAGCCCGGCGGTCGCGTACCACTTCTCGATCTCGCTGTGGGTGCCGTCGGCCTGTGCGGCGAGCGCGGTCGGCGTGCAGCACAGCACGTTCAGATCGACGTTGCCCATGATCCCCGGGACATTTCCACTCGAGGTGTACTGCCACAGCGCCCACTTCGTCCAGCCGCCGGGCAGCCAGCCCGGGGTCGCCTTGTTGTTGTAGATGGCGAACCAGAACGGATACCGGGCGAAGCTGTGGTCGTCCGCCAGTTTCTTGGTCCAGAACGAGCGGTACGTGTAGAGGATGGGCGCCCGGCCGGTCTCGGTCTCGATCTTCTCGAGGAACGCCCTCGTCCAGGCGGCCAGCGCGGCGGGATCGAGTCCTCCGTCGTCCTCGAGGTCGAGCACGGGGGCCAGCTGCCCGGCGGCGCGGGTCAGCCCGCTCACCGTGATGAAGCGCTGTGCCTGGTCCACCGCGGTCGAGATCGGCCGCGCCGGCCGCGCGTAGTGATAGGCCCCGACCACCAGACCGGCCTTGGCGGCCGCCTCCCGGTCCGCGGCAAAGTACGGATTGGTGTAGTTTGTTCCTTCGGTGGCCTTAATGATCGCAAAGCTCAGGCCGGAGCCGCGCGCTGCGATCCAGTCGATGGGGCTGCCGCCGGGATGCTGCCAGGAGGCCACGTCGATCCCCCGTGGCCAGGTCGGGGACGGCACCGCGCTCTGGGCGACTCCGGTGGTCGCGGTCAACGCCCCCGCGGTGATGGCCAGCGCCGCGATGCTCGTCACCCGCCGGGGGAGGGGGATCGGCAGCAGGGACGGGCGGGTGTCGACCCGCCGCCGCGCCGACCCCGACGGAGGGCCGTGACCTTCTTCATCCGGGCGGCCAGGCGTGGGGGCGGTGGTCGGCAGAGCGGTGGTCGGCAGGGTGGTGGTCGTCGGCACGGTGTCGTCGGCGGTGGGACCGGGCCGGACCTTGCGCGTCGTCGGATACCGGCTGGAACGGTGCGTAGGACGCATGGGCAACCCTCGATGCTCGGGAGGCGATGCTGGGGAGGCTCGCCAGGCAGTTGGCTACGCCGGCAGCGGCGTACCAACAGGTACTCCATACGCTAAGCATCGAAGAGATTACTTACAGCTATCAGCGTGAGTGGCGTCCAAGTAGGTTGCTACGGCTAGTTGTTCCCGCCGGCAATCTCCGCATGTTTCGATGGAACGGAGTGAGGGTCGGGCGTACTGGCGTGCCATGGGGCGGACCTGGCGACCAGGACGGGGGGGGTCGTTTCCGACCCGCGTAGCGCCGACGTGGCCTACGGAGGCCCTCGCGCCGGTCGCCGGGGAGGATCGGTCGCCGGGGAGGATCGGTGGGTTCGGGGGCGAAGCGGGTGAGGGGGCCACCCAACCCCGCCCGTCGTCGTGTAATCTGAGCTCCGCGACCTCGCCCCTTTAGCTCAGTTGGCAGAGCGTCTCCATGGTAAGGAGAAGGTCTACGGTTCGATTCCGTAAAGGGGCTCCACGTTCCGCCTTCGGGTGGGTTCGTGTCCGGGGGGATGTGTCCGCCGGTCCTCCCGCGGGGTAAGATGTTGGTCGGGCCGCCGCAACCAGGTGGACCATCCCAGCGGTGTAGCTCAGTCTGGCAGAGCAAGCGGCTCATAATCGCTGTGTCGCCGGTTCAAGTCCGGCCACCGCTACCAGCAGGGTGCGGCCTGCCGCGAAGCCCGTGCGGGATCGCGGTTCGCCACGCCGCCCGACCTGTTCAGTAACCGACTCAGGAAGAGGCATCACGCCGTGGCCGCCACCGACGTCCGCCCAAAGATCACAATGGCGTGTCAGGTGTGTAAGCACCGGAACTACATCACGCGCAAGAACCGTCGCAACGACCCGGACCGCCTCGAACTGAAGAAGTTCTGCCCGAACTGCGGCAAGCACACGGAGCACCGCGAGACGCGCTGACGTCGTTCTGGCGGCTGCCCATCGGCGTGTCCGGGCGCCTGTCCCCACGTGGACAGGCGGGGTGGCGGGGTCGCTGAATCCTTCGTGTACTTATCTATGTTCCGCCCCGGTAGCCGGTCAGGGAAGTCCTGGGCCGGCTAGCTGGCATGCCGGCCCAGATTATCGACCGGTGGCGGGCGATGTGGTAACCACGTAGAGACACCCTGGTCATCCCGCTGATGGCGCGATCGGAGTTGCGATGCCGCTCAATCAGGACTTCGTGGGACGAAGCTCGGTCTCCTCCGTCCCGTTCCAGGTCGGGCGCGAGCACATCCGGAGGTTCGCCGAAGCGATCGGGGACGACAACCCGCTGTACCACGATCTGGAGGCCGTGAAGGCCGCTGGTTATCCCGATTTCGTGGCCCCACCCACGTTCCTCATCACAGTGATCCCCGGAACCCTCGGGGTGCCCACCGACGATCCGGAGCTCGGCCTCGACTTCTCCCTGGTCGTCCACGGCGAGGAACGTTTCGTGTTGCTTCGGCCGGTGGTGGCCGGCGACGAGCTGATCTGCACCTCGACCCTGACCGGCATCCGGGCCGTGGGGACCAACGAGGTGCTCGTCGTCAACTACCAGTTCGCCACGATCTACGGAGAGCAGGTCGCCACCGGCGTGTGTGGGCTGGTCTCGCGCGGGACGGCTCCGCCGAGGCACCGATGAACACCTTTGCCGGCAGTCCCGCCGGCCCCGCTTGGCTCCGGCGACTGCGCGTTGCGCACGTTCCGGGCGACCCCGGGCGTCCTCACGATCTGGAGAACGATGACCGCCACGGTGAGCTACGACGACGTCGAGGTCGGCACCGAGCTGCCGGAGCGGCTTTTCCCGTTGCGCCGGGATGATCTTGTCCGGTATGCCGGTGCATCCGGCGACTTCAACCCCATTCACTGGAGCGATCGGGCGGCCGCCGAGGCCGGCCTGCCGGGAGTGCTGGCGCACGGCATGCTGACCATGGCTACGGCCGCGCGGCTGGTCACGGACTGGCTTGGGGACCCAGGCGCCGTGGTCGAGTTCGGGGTGAAGTTCTCCTCCCCGGTGATCGTTCCCGACGACGGTGTCGGCGCGACGGTGTCCGTGCGTGGCGTGGTCGAGAAGAAGCTCGACGACAACCTGGTAGTGGTGAATCTCACCACCCGATGCGACGGCAAAAAGGTCTTGATGGCGGCCCGGGCGACCGTCCGGCTGCGCTGAGGCCTGCCGCGCGGCGGGGGACTGGCCGCCGGGCTGCCCGGCGGCCTCAGGCCGCCTCGGCAAGCAGGGCGGAGAGGCGGCTGACTCCTTTAACGAGATCGTCGTCGCTCAGCGCGTAGGACAGTCGAGCGAAGCCGGGAGTCCCGAAGGCCTCACCCGGCACGATCGCGACCCCGGCCTCCTCAAGGATCAGCTGGCACAGATCCGCGGACGTGGTGGGGGTACGGCCGCGCAGGGTGCGTCCGAGCACGTCCTGCACCGACGGATAGCAGTAGAACGCCCCGTCGGGCAGTGGGCAGCGGATCCCGGGCGTCTGCGACAGCAGACGGTGCATCGTCTGCCGGCGGCGGTCGAAGGCGGTACGCATCTTGGCGACCGCGTCCAGCGGGCCGGCGACCGCGGCGAGCGCGGCGGCCTGGGCGACGTTCGAGACGTTCGATGTCGCGTGGGACTGGAGGTTGGTCGCGGCGGCCACGGCGTCCGCCGGCCCGATCAGCCACCCGACCCGCCATCCCGTCATCGCGTAGGTCTTCGCGACCCCGTTGACGATGATGCAGCGTTCCGCGAGCTCGGGTACCTCGGCGAGGACGGAGGCGAACCTCGTCTCGCCGTAGACCAGATGCTCGTAGATCTCGTCGCTGATGACCCAGATCCCGGCCTGCTCGGCCCACCGCCCGATCGCGCGGATCTCCTCGGGGGTGTGGACGGCGCCGGTCGGGTTCGACGGGGAGTTGAACAGCAGAACCTTGGTCCGCGGGGTGCGTGCCGCCTCCAGTTGTTCCACCGTCACCCGGTACCCGGCTTCCGGACCGGTGACGACGTCGACCGGGACACCCCCGGCCAGCCGGATCGACTCCGGGTAGGTCGTCCAGTATGGGGCGGGCAGGAGCACCTCGTCCCCCGGGTCGAGCAGCGTCGCGAACGCCGCGTAGACAGCCTGCTTGCCGCCGTTGGTCACCAGGACCTGGCTCGGTGAGACGATCACCCCCGAGTCTCGGGCGGTCTTCTCGGCGATGGCCTGCTTCAGCTCCGGCAGGCCCGCGGCCGGGCTGTAGCGGTGCATGCGGGGCTCGCGGCATGCCTTCTCGGCGGCGGCGACGATGTGGTCCGGGGTCGGGAAGTCCGGTTCCCCGGCGCCGAACCCGATCACGTCGCGGCCCGCGGCGCGCATCGTCTTGGCGGTGGCGTCGACGGCGAGCGTTGCGGAGGGTGCGATCCCCCCGATGCGGTGCGAGATCCTGCTCATGGCCGTCATGCTGCCACGGCTGTCACATGTGTGTCGGATGCACGTCGCGGACGTACCGCGGGATCCGTCCGGACCCTCCGGCAACGGTCCTCCGGCCCGTCCGGCCGCATCCGTTCGAACCTCCGTGACAGGCTGCCAGCCCCCGCTGCCCCCCGCTGCCG
>NZ_CDWTMO010000114.1:0-13964 GCF_977946435.1 Frankia sp. CgKIO3
GGGTCCTCGCGAGCCCGTGACCTGCGAAGACGCATATTGGCTTGCATTAATTACTTCCTTACGAATTCATAAGCACCTTATCCTCATGTAGCGGGCATATTGGGGGAGGGTGGTCGTGGAGAGGGCGGCCGTGGACCTGTCGACGGTGGGTGCGGTGCCGCTGGGCATGGACGGCACTCCGGTGGACTCCGGCGCCGCCATGACCCGCCGACCATCGGCCGGCGGCACGGCTACGCCGGGCCTGCGCGGCGCCGGCCTGCAGGCCGCCGCCGCGCAGGCCGCCCTCGGCTTCACCGTCACGAGCCTGGGCGCCTGTCTCGCCCTGCTCGCCCGCGACCTGCACCTGCCCGCCAACCGGCTGGCCGGTCTGTCTGCCACCTTCGGCGCCGGCCTGATCGTCGTCGCCGCGGTCGGACCGATCCTGCTCCGCCGCGGAGCACACCCCGCGCTGCGCGGCAGTGCCCTGACCGCCGCCGCCGGCAGTGCCCTGCTCGCCACCGCGCCCGGCCTGCCCGCCGCCATCGTCGGCGCGCTGCTGCTCGGCGCCGCCCTCGTCCTGGTCACCCCGGCGCTGTTGGCCGGTCCCGACGCCGCGGCCCGCCTCAGCCGCGTCACCGCCGCCGCCAGCACCGCCGCTGTTGCCGCTCCGGCCGCCATGGGCACCCTCGACGCCACCGGCGCCAACGGCCGGCTCGCCCTTCTGGCCCCCGTCGTGCCCCTGATCGCCCTGGCCACCACCAGGCCCGCCACCACCAGGCCCGCCACCACCGAGCCGCGGCCTGCCGGGAGCGGCACCGCACGCCCGCTGGTGGCCGGGCGGGTCGCGCGGCGCTGGAGCGGTGTAGCGCTCGCCGTGGCCGTCGAGTTCTGCTTCACGATCTAGGGGATCACCCGCCTGCACGACACCGGAGTGTCCACCGCCACGGCGGTGGTGCTCTGGATCTCCTTCCCCGCCGGGATGGCCATCGGCCGCCTCCTCGGACCCCTACTGCTTACCCGGCTACCCCTTGTCACGTTCGGTGGCGCCGTCACCGCCGCCAGCGCCCTGGCCATCGCCACGACCGATCACACCGCCGTTGTCACCGGCGCGCTCACCGTCGCTGGCCTGGGCGTCGCGACCCTGTACCCCGTCACCATCGCCGCCCTCGTCGCCACCCCCGACCTGGCACCACCACACGCCGCGTCCCTGGGCGCCCTCGCCTGTGGCGTCGCCATCCTTACCGCCCCCGCCGCCCTGGCCACCATCGCCACCGCCGTCGGCCTGCGCGCCGCCTTCCTCCTCACCGTGCCCCTGATCGCCGTCCTCGTCGCCCTACACCCACGAGCGGCACGCTCACCCGGTCCCGTCAGCAGCACATCTCGCCTGCGGGGCAGCGCCGGCAATACCACGCAGGATGAAGGCGGTGAGCAGGTCGATCGCCTCGTCGTCGGGCAAGATGTCGTCACTGGTAGCGACGTGTTCGTGGGCGAACTGCCACATCGTGCCGATTATGGCTGAGGCGACCAGTTCCGGCGGACCTGGCAGGTTGATGCCCTTGGCCTGCAGCAGTTGCACGTGCGCGACCATGACCTCGCGATCCGGGGCGAGCAGCGCGCGTAGCCGCGCGGCGATTGCCTGGTCCACCATCGACTCCTGGTCCAGATAGCCCCGGGCCTGCCCCGACATCTCCGCAGCGTGCTGATCGACCAGAATCCTGGAGAGCCCGCTGACAGCCCGCCGGCGCGTGACAACCCAGTCTCCATCAAACCCGGTACTTGACATGTTCCTAACGAACCTGTTCCTCACGAACCACCCGGCGTAGCCACACTGCGAGCAGCTCGACAGCACCGACGGCGGCGGTCTGACCGGGCCCGCGCCGACGTCGTGTGGCGGGTGGGTGCAAGCGCCTGTCGCCGGCGTACAAGCCCTCGCCGTTTACCGTGCCTACACTTTGGGATCACACTCGATTCGACCGGTGAGGTTCGGCAGCACCGCCCACAGCCCCCTGGAGGCCAGCGATGTTGGTGCCTTTCGGTGCACGTGATTTCCTTGATCGAGCGGTCGCGGTGTACGGCAGGCGTGTCGGTGTCGTGGACGAACCGGACCAGCCCGCCCAGCCGTGGCCGGACTTGACCTACGCCCGCCTGGGTGAGACCGCCCGTGCGCAGGCGGCGGGCCTGGACGCCTTAGGCGTGGGCCACGGTGAGCGCGTCGCGATCGTGTCGCACAACAGCGCCCGCCTACTCGCGTCGTTCTTCGGTGTCAGCGGGTACGGCCGGGTGCTCGTCCCGGTGAACTTCCGTCTCTCGCCGGAGGAGGTCAGCTACATCGTCGAGCACTCCGGCTCCGATGTACTGCTCATCGACCCCGAGCTGGAGGAGAGGCTCTCCGGCGTGACCGCGAGGCAGAAGTTCGTGCTGGGCGCCGAGAGCGACGCCGAATTCTACCGCTTCGACACCGAGCCCACGCCGTGGGAGCCGGACGAGAACGCCACCGCCACGATCAACTACACCAGCGGCACGACCGCGCGGCCCAAGGGCGTGCAGATCACCCACCGCAACATCTGGGTCAACGCGGTCACCTTCGCGCTGCACGCCGGTGTCACCGACCGCGACGTCTACCTGCACACGCTGCCGATGTTCCACGCCAATGGCTGGGGCATGCCGTTCGGCATGACCGGTCTCGGCGTCCAGCAGGTGGTGCTGCGCAAGATCGACGGCCCGGAGATCCTGCGCCGCGTGGAGCAGCACGGCGTCACCGTGATGTGCGCCGCGCCGGCTGTGGTCAACGCCGTGCTCGACGCCGTCCGGGACTGGGACGGCGAGGTCCCCGGCCGCGACCGCGTGCGGGTCATCTGCGCGGGTGCTCCGCCGCCCATCAAGACGATCCAACGGGTCGAGGAGGAGCTCGGTTGGGAGTTCATCCAGATCTACGGCCTCACCGAGACCTCGCCGCTGCTCACGATCAACCGTTCCCGCGTGGAGTGGGACGACCTGCCGCCCGAGGATCGCGCGGGCAAGCTCGTCCGTGCGGGTGCGCCCGCTCTGGGCGTCACGCTCAAGCTCTCGGACTCCGGTGAGGTGCTGGCCCGCTCCAACGTGGTCCTGGCGGGCTACTGGGAGCGGCCGGAGGAGTCGGCCAGGGCCCTGGCGGGCGGCTGGTTCCACACCGGTGACGGCGGCGTGATCGACGACGAGGGCCATCTGACGATCAGTGACCGCAAGAAGGACGTGATCATTACCGGCGGTGAGAACGTCTCGTCGATCGAGGTCGAGGACTGCCTGTTCAGCCACCCGGCGGTGGCCGAGGTCGCGGTGATCGGCGTGCCCGACGAAAAGTGGGGTGAGACGATCAAGGCGCTGGTCGTGCTCGCCGAGGGCCGGACGGCGACCGAGGCGGAGCTGATCAAGAACTGCAAGGAGCGGCTCGCCGGCTACAAGGCACCCACCTCGGTGGAGTTCCGCGACCAGCTTGCCCGCACCGCCACCGGCAAGCTGCAGAAGTTCAAGCTGCGCGCCCCGTACTGGGAGGGCCACGAGCGCCAGGTCAACTGATCCGACCGGAAGCGAACCCGGCCATGGGACGAAGGCGGACGGCGCCCGAGGCACCGCGCCAACGGATCCGGTACCTTACCTGCACCTTACATAAGGTGACGAATGCGGCGCGCATGGTGAGTGCGAATCGGATGCCCGGCGTGGGGGACTGTGATAAAACCTAGATGCACAATCCAAGATTATCGGATGGGCTAATATCGGGCTACCGGGCGATTCCTGCGATCGGGCGGTCGCGACCTGTGGAGACCCTTGGTAGGGGGTGCGGGGGCCGCGCTGACGGATGACGAAGCCTCGGTTCCGCGTCGATGTCCCTGTCCGCTGGGTGTTCGTCCGTTCATCGAGATCCGGCTTGTGAGAGATGTGGGGTAATCGTGTCGCTGCGTTCGCGCCGGTCGTGTCTGGCCGTTCCCGGCTCGTCGCCGAAGATGCTGGGCAAGGCCCAGGGGTTGCCGGCCGATCAGGTGTTCTGTGACCTGGAGGACTCGGTGGCTCCCGGCGCGAAGGAGTCAGCGCGGGCGAACGTGGTCGCGGCGCTGAACGAGGGCGCCTGGGCGGGGAAGACCCGGGTGGTGCGGGTCAACGACCTGACCACGCGCTGGACCTACCGCGACGTGATCGAGGTGGTGGAGGGCGCGGGGGCGAACCTGGACTGCGTGATGCTGCCTAAGGTGCAGTCGGCGGAGCAGGTGGCGTGGCTGGACCTGCTGCTCACCCAGATCGAGAAGGTCATGGGGCTCGAGGTGGGCTGGATCGGGATCGAGGCGCAGATCGAGAATGCGCTGGGGCTGTCGAACGTCAAGGAGATCGCGTTCGCGAGCCCACGGATCGAGACGATCATCTTCGGCCCGGCGGATTTCATGGCGTCGGTGAACATGCCGTCGCTGGTGGTGGGGACGCTCAGTCCGGACTATCCGGGTGACCCATTTCACTATGTGCTGTTCAAGATTCTCGAGGCCGCGCGCGCCCGCGGGGTGCAGGCGATCGACGGGCCGTTTCTGCAGATCCGTGATGTGGACGGGTTCCGGGCGGTGGCGGGCAGGTCCGCGGCGCTCGGGTTCGACGGCAAGTGGGTGCTGCACCCGGGCCAGATTGAGGCGGCCAACGAGATCTACGCGCCCCGGCAGGCCGACTACGACCACGCCGAGCTGATCCTGGAGGCCTATGCCTGGCACACCTCGGCCGCGGGCGGTCTGACCGGTGCGGTGATGCTCGGCGACGAGATGATCGACCAGGCGAGCCGGAAGATGGCCGAGGTCGTCGCGGGCAAGGGCCGCACCGCGGGGATGCAGCGTACGGTGAAGTTCGAACCACCGGTCGGCTGAATCCGCCCGAGTCGGGGCGGATTCAGCCGACCGGCGCGTGGCGCGTGGCGCGTGGCCATGATGAAACCATCCCGCTGCCTGAGTGCGTTTCTGCTCTCCCCTCAGGCATCGGGGGCAGGGACAGGAGCGGAACATGGGCAGGATCGCGCAGACCGACGGTCTGACCGATGTGCAGCGGGACATCCTTGCGGCGGTACGGACCTTCGTCGACAAGGAGATTCTTCCCCATGCGAACGACCTCGAGCATCGGGATGAGTATCCCGAGGACATCATCGAGGCGATGAAGGAGATGGGCCTGTTCGGCATCACCATCCCGGAGGAGTACGGCGGGCTCGGCGAGTCCCTGCTGACCTACGCGCTCGTCGTGGAGGAGATCGCCCGCGGCTGGATGAGTGTCTCCGGGGTCATCAACACCCACTTCATCGTCGCCTACCTGATCCTCCAGCACGGCTCGGAGGAGCAGAAACGGCGGCTGCTCCCGGTCATGGCCACCGGCGAGCTCCGCGGGGCGTTCTCGATGAGCGAACCGGGCTGCGGCTCCGACGTTTCCGCGATCACCACCCGGGCCGACCGGGACGGCGACGACTACGTGCTCAACGGCCAGAAGATGTGGCTGACGAACGGCGCCCGCGCCGGTGTCGTCGCCACCCTGGTCAAGACCGACGAGGGCGCCCAGTCGGTCTACCGGAACATGACGACGTTTCTCCTGGAGAAGGAACCCGGGTTCCGGACACACGGCGGGATCACCATCCCGGGAAAACTGGAGAAACTCGGGTACAAGGGGGTCGAGACCACCGAGATGGTGCTGGCCGACCATCGGGTGCCCGCGTCGGCGATCCTCGGCGGCGAGGACGGCCGGGGCCAGGGTTTCTACCAGATGATGGACGGCGTGGAGGTCGGCCGGGTCAACGTCGCCGCGCGGGCCTGCGGGATTATGATCCGGGCGTTTGAGCTGGGCATTGCCTACGCTCAGCAGCGGCGGACGTTCGGTCGGCCTATCGCGGAGCATCAGGCCATCGCGTTCAAGCTCGCCGAGATGGCGACCAAGGTGGAGGCCGGGCATCTGATGATGGTCAGCGCCGCCCGCAGGAAGGACGACGGGCAGCGCAACGACGTCGAGGCCGGGATGGCCAAGTACCTTGCCAGCGAGTACTGCCACGAGGTGACGACCGAGGCTTTCCGGATCCACGGCGGCTACGGCTACTCCAAGGAGTACGAGATCGAGCGCCTGTACCGGGAGGCCCCCTTCATGCTCATCGGAGAGGGGACCTCCGAGGTACAGAAGCGCATCATCAGCCGGGCATTGCTGAAGGAGTACCAGCTTCCGGGCTGAGGGGCCGGTGCGTCCCTGACGAGTTGAGTGTGCCGCGAGCAGGCGAGGGAGTTCCAGATGCAGTTCGGGCGTTACTTCGAGGAGTTCGAGGTCGGTGCGGTTTACAAGCACTGGCCGGGCAAGACGGTCACCGAGTACGACGACCATCTCTTCTGCCTGCTCACGATGAACCATCATCCGCTGCACCTGGACTCCCATTTCGCCGAGGAGACCACCCAGTTCAAACGGAACGTCGTCGTCGGGAACTACGTTTACTCCCTGCTGCTGGGAATGTCGGTGGCCGACGTGTCCGGGAAGGCGATCGCCAACCTGGAGGTCGAGTCGCTACGGCACGTGAAGCCGGTGTTCCACGGTGACACGATCTACGGCGAGTCCACCGTCCTCGACAAGGTCGAGTCGAAGAGCAAGGACGACCGCGGGATCGTCACCGTCGAAACCCGCGGTTACAACCAGGACGGCGTCCTCGTCTGCATCTACCGCCGCAAGGTCATGGTGCCCAAGCGGGCCTACGGCGAGGCGCGCGGCGGCGAGCAGCCTGGCCGGCCGGAACCCCGGACGGAAGGCTGAGATGGCGGGCGCGGGCCGAGCGGAGACAAAGCGGGACCGTCCGTGGATCATCCGCACCTATGCCGGGCATTCGAGCCCGGCCGAGAGTAACGCGCTGTATCGGCGCAATCTGGCCAAGGGGCAGACCGGGCTGTCGGTGGCGTTCGATCTGCCCACGCAGACGGGCTACGACCCGGATCACGCCCTTGCCCGTGGCGAGGTGGGCAGGGTAGGGGTGCCGATCGCGCATCTCGGTGACATGCGGCGGTTGTTCGACGGGATTCCGCTGGCGCGGATGAACACGTCGATGACGATCAACGCCACCGCGATGTGGCTGCTGGCGTTGTACCAGGTGGTCGCGGAGGAGCAGGGGGCCGATCCGGCGGAGCTGGCCGGGACGACCCAGAACGACATCATCAAGGAGTATCTGTCGCGGGGGACCTATGTCTTCCCGCCGGGCCCGTCGCTGCGCCTGATCACCGACCTGATCGCCTACACGGTGGCCGAGCTGCCCCGCTGGAACCCGATCAACATCTGCAGTTATCACCTGCAGGAGGCCGGGGCCACGCCGGTTCAGGAACTGGCCTATTCGATGTGCACGGCGATCGCGGTGCTCGATGCCGTGGCCGCCGCGCGGGGGATCCCGGTAGGCCGGGCGGGCGCGGGCCGGGCGGGCGCGGACCGCGGGGAGCTGGAGCCGGCGGATGCGGAGTGGATGGGTGAGGTGTGTGGTCGGATCTCCTTCTTCGTCAACGCCGGAGAGCGTTTCGTGGAGGAGATGTGCAAGATGCGGGCGTTCACGGTGTTGTGGGATGAGCTGCTGACCTCCCGGTACGGGGTTCGGGAGCTGGCGCAGCGCCGGTTCCGGTACGGGGTGCAGGTCAACTCGCTGGGGCTGACCGAGGCCCAGCCGGAGAACAACATCATCCGGATTGTGCTGGAGGCGCTGGGGGTGACGCTGTCGAAGGACGCGCGGTGTCGGGCGTTGCAGCTGCCAGCCTGGAACGAGGCGCTGGGCCTGCCCCGGCCGTGGGATCAGCAGTGGTCGCTGCGCATTCAGCAGATCCTCGCTCATGAGACCGATCTGCTGGAGTATGACGATCTGTTCGCCGGTTCGGTCGTGGTGGAGAAGCGGGTCGATCAGCTCGTGGCCGCGGCCAGGGCGGAGATCGACCGGGTTCAGGAGATGGGGGGCGCCGTCGCCGCGGTCGAGAGCGGCTATATGAAGTCGCAGCTGGTGACGTCCCAGGCGGCGCGGCGGGCTCGCATCGAGAGCGGTGAGGACGTTGTCGTCGGGGTGAACCGGTTCACCGAGACCGAGCCGAATCCGCTGCTCGCCGATCTTTCCGCCGCGATCCAGACGGTCGATCCGGCGCTGGAGGAGGCGACCCGCGCGGAGCTGGCGGCCTGGCGGGCCGGCCGCGACGACCGGGCGGTGACGGAGGCGCTGCTCGGCCTGCGGGCGGCGGCCGGGACGGACGCGAACCTGGTTCCCGCCACGCTGGCCTGCGCCCGGGCCGGGGTCACGACGGGGGAATGGGGGGACACGCTGCGGGAGGTGTTCGGGGAGTACCGGGCACCGACGGGGGTCGGCGAGGCCACCGTCGCCGGTGGTGGCGGGGCCGCCCTCGACGAGCTGCGGGCCCGGGTGGCGCGCACGGGGTCCGAGCTGGGCCGTCCGGTGAAGATGCTGGTCGGTAAGCCCGGCCTCGACGGGCATTCCAACGGCGCCGAGCAGATCGCGCTGCGGGCCCGTGACGCCGGTTTCGAGGTCGTCTACCAGGGGATCCGGCTGACGCCGGCGCAGATCGTGGCCGGGGCTGTCGAGGAGGACGTGCACGTCGTCGGGTTGTCGGTGCTCTCCGGTTCCCATCTCGACCTGGTGCCCCAGGTGCTGACGGGGCTGCGGGCGGCCGGGGCGGGTGAGATCCCCGTCATCGTGGGCGGCATCATCCCCGCGGCGGACGCGGACGAGCTCTCCCGACTCGGGGTGGCCGCGGTGTTCACGCCCAAGGACTACGAGCTCACCGCCATCATCCGGGGCATCCTCGACGTCGTACGGGCCGCCAACAAGCTCGATCAGTGAGCTTGACAGCAAGCTCGATCAGTGAGGTGGCCGTGACGGTTGGGGATGGTACCCGGGTGGGCTCGTCAATCGAGTCGGTGACCGAACTTGTCACCGCCGCCGTCGCGGGGAACCGCCGCGCGGTGGCGAGGCTCATCTCCATGGTCGAGGACGGCTCGCCGCACCTGCAGCGGATCGAGCAGCTGCTGATGCCCCGCACCGGGGGCGCGCAGGTGATCGGCCTCACCGGGGCGCCGGGGGTCGGCAAGTCCACCTCCACCTCCGCGCTGGTGGGCGCCTACCGGGCCGCGGGCCGGCGGGTCGGCGTGCTGGCCGTCGATCCCTCGTCCCCGTTCACCGGCGGCGCGCTGCTCGGCGACCGGATCCGGATGGTCGAGCACGCCACCGATCCGGGCGTCTTCATCCGCTCGCTGGCGACGCGCGGAAGTCTCGGCGGCCTGTCGACCGCCACGCCCCAGGCCCTGCGGGTTCTCGACGCCGTCGGGTTCGACGTCGTCCTGATCGAGACCGTCGGAGTGGGACAGGCCGAGGTGGACATTGCCGCCCTGGCGGACACCACGCTCGTCCTGGTCGCCCCGGGGATGGGGGACGGCGTCCAGGCTGCCAAGGCGGGCGTTCTGGAGATCGCCGACGTGCTGGTGGTCAACAAGGCCGACCGGCCGGGTACGGACCGGACGGTCAACGAGCTCACCGCCATGCTCCGGATGGGCGGTGCCGGCCGCGGGGAGGACGACCGGCGTCCGCAGGTCGTGCGGACGGTCGCCGCCACCGGGCAGGGGGTGGCCGAGCTCGTCAAATCGATCGAGGCCCATCGGGACTGGCTGCTGCGCACGGGGCAGTTGCAGCGCCGGCGGCGTCGGCGCGCGGCCGACGAGATCTCGCGGATCGCCTTCGCCCGGCTGCGGGAGCGGATCGGGGACCTGCGGTCCGGAGCCGCGATCGACCAGTTCGCCGGCGAGGTCGTCGCCGGCGGACTCGACCCCCACACCGCGGCTGATCGTCTCCTCGACGAGGCACTCGCCGCCCAGGCCGCCGCTGGCCTGGCCGCCGGTCACACCGGGGCGGTGAAACCAACCAGGTAACCGCGGTCGTGGCAGCAGCGGCAGGGGTCGATCACCAGCACGGTCCGAACCCGGCCGGCCCGGAATCCCGCCACATGGGACACCGTGCGGCACCGACCGTGGCAGGTCGGGCAAATGGTGTTCGGCTTGGCGTCCACGTGGCGGTACCTTCCCGCGATGACGGGACATAACCTCTGAACGCATCTCTACCTCTGGGCACGTGTCTGTACCTCTGGGCGCGTCTGCGCGCGGTGTCGGGCGGGTTCACGTTCTCGGGTCGAAGGCCGAGACGGCGGCCAGCTGCTCGAACAGCGCGCGTTCCCGGGCGGTCAGGGCCGGCGGCACCGCCACGCACACCTCGGCGTGCAGGTCGCCGGGTGGGCCGGTGGGGTTGGGTAGGCCGGCGCCGCGTAGGCGCAGTCGCCGGCCGCTGGACGATCCTGCCGGGACGCGCACCTTGATCTCACCGCCGGGGGTGGTGACCGGGACCCGGGCGCCCAGGGCGGCCTCCCAGGGGGTGACCGGCAACGGGACGTGGATGTCTCGTCCGGACAGCCGGTAACGTGGATGCGGCGCGATCTTCACGTGTAGGTAGAGGTCGCCGGGCTGGCCGTGCCTGCTGCCGCGGCTGCCTTGGTCGGTCAGCCGGATGCGCTGGCCGTCGACCACCCCCCGCGGGATGGTGACCTGGTAGCTGCGTGGGCTGCCGCCGGGGCCGGCGAGGGTGATCTGACGCCGCCCGCCCCGGTAGGTCTCCTCGACGGTCAGCTCGAGCTCGGCTTCCTGATCGGCGCCGGGGATCGGCCCGGTCACGCCGCGGGCCCCGAACAGGCCACCGAACAGGTCACCGACGGTGCTCCCGCCGAGGCCCGCGCCACCGGGGCCGGCACGTCCGAAACCCATGTCGGCGAAGTCTGCGAAGTCGGTGCCGCCAAAGCCCGGTTCGGCCCGGACCCGGCCGGTGCGGCTCCAGCCCCGGCCGGCCCGGCGGCCACCCGTTCGTCGTAGTCCTCGGGGAGGCGCCGGAAGTCCGCGCCGAACCGGTTGTAGCGCGCCCGCGTCTTCGGGTCGGACAGCACGTGGTACGCCTCACCGATCTCCTTGAACCGCTCCTCCGCCTCCGGGCTGCGGTTGACGTCGGGGTGGTAACGGCGGGCGAGGCGGCGGTAGGCCTGCTGGATCTCCTCGGCGCTCGCGCCCCGGCCGACACCGAGAAGCTGGTAGTAGTCTCGGGCCACGGCCGGTCACTCCGCAGGCCCGCCGGCGCCGCCCGGGTCCGGGCCGGTCTCGCCTGGTTGCCGGGCGCCGCCGGGCGGTTCGCTGGGTTCGCTGGATGGCTCGCCGGGAGGGCGGCTGACGGCGACCCCGGCGGGGCGCAGCTGCCGTCCGGTATCGCCGTAGCCGGGACGGATCACGGCCACCACCGTGCCGGCTGGGACGTTCGGTTTCTCGACGGCGGTCAGCGCCTCGTGCCGGGTCGGGTCGAACGGCACCCCGACCTCGTCGTGGCGCGGGTAGCCGAGCCGGGCCAGCACGTCCACGGCCTGGTCCCGGACCGTCCGGACACCCGCCACGAGCGAGGCGGGGTCGGCGTCGGCGTGGGTGAGCGCGAGGTCGAGGTGGTCGAGGACCGGCAGCCAGGCGGCGGCCGCGTGGGCCCGTTCGGCGGCCCGATCCCGCTCCAGCTCCCGGACGGTCCGTTTACGCAGGTTGTCCAGGTCGGCGGCGGCCCGCCGCCACCGGTCGGTCAGCTCGTCCACCTGAGCGGCGAGCGCCACACTGTCCAGGACCGCCTCGGTCGGGAGGTCGTCCGCGCCGACGGGGCCGGCGCGGGCGGTGGCCTCTGCGCTACTCCGGTCCACGGTCCGGTCGGTACGGGGGCCGGCGGCGTGGCCGGTCCGGTCTGGGTGCTGTTCGTGCGGCATGTCGTTCGCCATCATCGGTCGGTCTCGGTCGGCATGGGTTCAGCCCCGGTCGAACTCGGCGTCTATCACGTCGTCGTCGCCGGGGGTGCCGCCGCCGGGGGTGCTGCCGCCGGGTGGTGGCTGTGGGCCGCCCGGGCCGCCCGGGCTGCCCGGTGCGGTGTCGGCCGGGCTGCCGCCGGTTCCCTCGGTGGGGCCGGCCTGGCCGGTGCGGGCGGCGGCCAGGCCGTGGTAGATCTGTTGGAGATCCGAGGTCAGGGCGCGGGCCCGGTCCACCGGCGCCTCCTCGTTGATGGCCTGGCGGGCGTCGGTGACCAGTAGGTCGGCGCGGGCCTTCTCGTGTGGCGGGGCGGCGTCACCGAGTTCGGCCAGCAGCCGTTCGACGCGGTAGGCGACCGAGTCCAGCTCGTTGCGGGCGTCGACCAGGCGCGTAGCGCCTGGTCGACGGTGCGGTTACGTTCCGCCTCGATGATCATCCGTTCGACCTCTTCCTTGGGGAGGTTGGAGGTTTCACTGATCGTGATCGACTGCTGGGCTCCGGTGTCCTTGTCGCGGGCGGTGACGTTGAGGATGCCGTTGGCGTCGATGTCGAAGGTGATCTCGATCTGCGGTTCGCCGCGGGGCGCCGGGCGGATGTTTTCCAGGCGGAAGCGGCCGAGTATCCGGTTGTCGGCGGCGCGTTCGCGTGCGCCCTGCAGTACCACGATGTCCACTGCCGGCTGGTTGTCCTCCGCGGTGGAGAACACCTCGGAGCGTCGTACCGGGATCGTGGTGTTGCGTTCGACTATTTTTGTCATCAGGCCGCCGCGGGTCTCCACCCCGAGGGAGAGCGGGGTGACGTCGAGCAGGAGCACGTCGGAGACCTCGCCCTTGAGCACCCCGGCCTGGATCGCCGCGCCCAGTGCGACGACCTCGTCGGGGTTGACGCTCATGTTCGGTTCCTTGCCGCCGGTCAGCCGCCGGACCAGTGCCTGCACCGCGGGCATCCGGGTGGCTCCGCCGACGAGGATCACCTCGTCGAGGTCGTCGGCGCTGACCTTGGCGTCCTCCATCGCCTGGCGGACCGGTCCCATGGTCCGTTCGACCAGGTCGGCGGTGATCTGTTCGAAGGTGGAGCGCATGACCGTGGTGGTCAGGTGCCGCGGCCCGGTGGCGTCGGCGGTGATGAACGGCAGGTTCACCTGGGTCTGGGTGACCGAGCTCAGTTCGACCTTGGCCTTCTCCGCGGCCTCGAACAGCCGTTGCAGCGCCTGGGGGTCCCGGCGCAGGTCGACGCCCTGTTCCCGGTGGAACCCGTCGGCGAGGTAGTCGACCAGCCGGCGGTCGAAGTCGTCCCCGCCCAGGTGGCTGTCCCCGGCCGTGGCCCGGACCTCGACCACCCCGTCGCCGACGTCGAGGATGCTCACGTCGAACGTGCCGCCGCCGAGATCGAAGACCAGGACGGTCTCGTGGCCCTTCTTGTCTAGCCCGTACGCCAACGCGGCCGCGGTCGGCTCGTTGATGATCCGCAGCACGGAGAGCCCGGCGATCCGGCCGGCGTCCTTCGTCGCGGTGCGCTGCGCGTCGTTGAAGTAGGCCGGCACCGTGATGACCGCTTCGGTGACCTTCTCGCCCAGGTTCCGCCCGGCGTCGTCGGCCAGCTTGCGCAGCACCAGCGCGCTGATCTCCTCCGGCGCGTAGAGCTTGTTCCGGATCTTGAACCGGGCGGCGCCCTCCGGGCCTGGGACGACGTCGAAGGCGACCGCTTTGGCCTCCTCGGTCACCTCGTCATAGCGGCGGCCGATGAACCGCTTGGCCGAGTAGATCGTGCCCTTCGGGTTCAGGATCGCCTGCCGTCGCGCCAGCTGCCCGACCAGGCGTTCACCGCTCTCGGTGAACGCCACCACCGACGGTGTCGTCCGCGCACCCTCCGCGTTCGGGATGACCCTCGGCTCGCCACCCTCCCAGGCGGCGATCACCGAATTGGTCGTCCCCAGATCAATGCCGACTGCCTTCGCCATCGAATGCTCCTCCAGAAGCGAACCTCACACATATGACGAATCGGGCGTGCCCACGCCGTGAGCAGGCTTCACTCGGATAAACCGACCCCACAGCAGGGAACCTGTCCAGGATTTGCCCAGCAAAACGCATTGCCTACGGAGTATCGCTTGTCGGCAGGCG
>NZ_CDWTMO010000115.1:0-13906 GCF_977946435.1 Frankia sp. CgKIO3
GAGGGGGCGCGGCGGCGGGCGCCGGTGTGCTGCGGGAGGCGACGGTCGGTGGCATGCCGGTCGGGCGGGCCGAGGCCGTGCGGACCCGGCCGGATGCCGCCGGAGCGGACCGGGCCGGGGCCGAGCCGACCGGGGATTTCGCGGGCGTCGCGCCCTGCGGTGCGCCGGAGCGCGGGGATGGCCGAGGCGTCGCCGTCGAGAAGCCGTCCTGCGCCACCGACGCTCCTTTCCCATCTGCCGCACGCACGGTGCCCGTGTAGTCCAGGCCGCCCCCAGCCCGCCGCGTCGCGGATCACAGCCGAACCGTCCGCCGAACCGTCCGCCGGTTCGTCCCCTCGATCCGGACGGCACATCTCCGGTTCCGGAAGGTACACCGACCCACCCAGGATGGGTAGCTTCGACCAGAGCTTGTCATACTCGATTGACTCGTGTTACATCGATCCGACCGCAGCCGAGCGCAGATAACAGTAAGTAACCTTAACTGGCACTAGCTAACCTTAGAAGGCCGGGAGGTCGACGGCGCGTGAGCGATGTGCCACAGGCGCCGTACGGTGAGGAAGGCGACGCGCGGCCCGTTTCGCTCATTGGTGCCCGCATACCCTCGCCGGTCTCCCATCCCGACGGTCCGCCCATCCGAAACGATCAGTACATACGAGACGATCAGTACGTACGGGACGAAGCGGCAGGCACCGAAGACGTAGAGTCACCTCCCCATGCACGATCCGGGCGCCGACGACATCGACGGCGGGGCGGAACGGGCTCGCCGCAGCCACTCGACGAAGCGTGGCAGAGCGAGGCATTCCACCTCGATGATGCGACATCGGCGGCCCGTTCGGGTGCGGACCGTACAAACACGTCCGATGACGCACCGCCATCGGTGCCGGGTACCAGGACCGAGGCACCCGGCACCGGGCCGGGCCGGGTGACCTCGGGCGCGGACACCAGCTCCCGGCGCGCCGGCCGCCCGTCGGCGATTCCGCCCCGTAACCAGGCTGATCCCTCCCGCCGTCCAACCCGGCCGGCAGATCCCCGCGGTTCGACCCCGGTTCCCCCGGGCGCGGTGGAATCCTCGCAGGAGGTGAACACCGCGTCGGGTGGCAGCGCGTCGGGTGGCAGCGCGTCAGGCCGAGGCGTCAGCCCGGTTGCGAGTCCTGGTTCCAGTAGCGGCCCAACTGCGGTACCACCACACCCAACCGGGCCACTGCCGGCCCCGAACGGGCCGCGCGTCCGGCCGCCGCGCGCCTCCGCGCCCCGTCGTCCGCAGCCTCCGCGGCCGCCGCGGACGACACCGGCCGCGCTGACGGATGCGGCGTCGATCGGCGGCCCGAGCGATCCGCCGACGGCAACCGTTCCATCCACCGCGGCCGGCCGGCCAGCCCCGACCGGCCCGATCGAGGTAACCAGCCCCGGGGATGCGCAGGCCCCTCCCACGGACTATCCGGTCGCCTCCGAATCGTCCGTCCCGGGCCACATCTCCGCGGTGCCGGTCGCACCGCCGGTCGCCCGCTACACGCCGGCCGTGCCCGTCGCGCCCGTCTCGCCCGCCGCGGGCATGAAGCAGCTGACGGCTCCAGCACTCCCCACCGCGCAGCCGCAGCCGGACCCGGCGTCTCGATCCACCCGCAAGGCCGCGGCGGCAGGCGGCCAGACCGTCTCGCGTCGCCAGCCGTCGTCGGACGGTCGGCTGTGGCCGTGGCAGGAGCCGTGGGTCGGCGTGCGCGATCTCGAACCGTGGGAAGAGATTCCGGTACGGCTCTCTCTGCGCGACCGGGCCCGTATCCCGTTGCCCGGTTCATGGCGGATCGCGGTGACCTCGCTGTTCCCCTACTCCGGGACCACCACCCTTGCCGGAGTCGTCGGGCTGACCCTCGCCGGGGTGCGGGCGCAGCCGGTCCTCGCGGTCGATCTCTGGCCGGGGGAGTCTCCCGGGGGGGCGCCATCGTCGCCTGTGGGCACCGACACCGAGGACGAGGACGAACCACGCGGTGATCCGCTCGCGATCCGGGTCGGCGCGGCCGGAACGACGACGGTCGCCGACGTCGCCCGCCGGCAAGCCTCCGACAGTACGGTGACCGATCTACCCCTGATGATCAATGGTCGTCCCGCGGGCAGCACCAGGGACCTCGACGTGCTTCCCGTGCGACGCGGTGTTGGCGGAGGAGCCGACCGGCACGACGGTGACGGTTCCGGCGACGAGGCGTCCGCCGTCGTCCCCGCGGACGACACCGTCGCCCCGACCGGACTGCGGTCCGTGCTCGGCCTGCTCGCGCATTCCTATCCACTGGTGCTGGTCGACGCGCCGGCCGAGGCACCGCTGACGCCTACGGCGGTCCAGGCCGCGGACCTCATCATCCTCGTCACGCTCGCGACCGCCGCCGATCTGGAGGCGACGCTCACCAGCCTGTGTACGTTGCGGGACGCGGCGGGTGGTGGCTCAGCCAGACACGGCGGGCCGATGATTGTGGCGGCCATGATCGCGCCACGCCGGGGCCGTCCCTCGCCCCGGACCCGCGCGGCGGCGGCCCGGCTCGGGAAGCAAGTCGACACGCTGATCCGGATCCCGTACGACGCCCGGCTCGACCCCAGCAGGCATACTCCGGTACGGATTCCTCGGCTACGCCGACGTACTCGCCGCGCCTACCTCCGGCTGGCCGCGGCTGCCGTGGAAGCCCTGTTCACTCTCGCGAAAGCCGAGGTCACGGCCGCTGCGGGCGCTGTCGATCAGCCGGGGGCCGCGGCTGGCGGCGCCGCGGAGGCGGTCACCGCCCGTGCAGATTCTGACGCTTCCGGCGGCCCACGAGCGACTACCAAGGATCACCGTGCGGCGCAGGGCGTATCATTTGGCGACCTACGGTCACCAACGGCACCCACAAGGATCGCCGGACCGGATCGGCCGGGCGGCCCCCCGCCTGTGGGAAAGGAACCGAGATGATCCTGGACGCCGCCGCCGTCAAGGCGACCGTTGTCCTCGCCGAGATACAGGTCAACCCGGATGACTCCAAGGCGCCTGGCATCAATGCTCTGAAAGACCTGGTCAACGGCCTGGCGGCCTATGCGGTGGTCGCTGCAGTCGCCGCTGTGCTACTGGGTGGTATCGCATGGGCACTCGGCGAGCGGATGGGCCTCGAGCGCGCGTCGATGGTCGGCAAGAGCGGTGTGATCGCGGGCTTCGGTCTCGCATTCCTCGTCGGTGCCGCGGCAGCCTTCGTCAACTTCTTCCTTGCCACCGGCGCAACGGCCACCGCGCCCGACCCTAACCCGGCTGGCCAGCGTCAACCCGCCGTCGAGCTCACCGTTGCCGTTGACCCCGGCGTGGTCCATGACCCATCGTCAACGCTCTTCTGACCTGTTCCCCGGATACCAGCGGGCGGACATTGCGATGATGACCGTGCCGTCTTGTGAGGGGAGTTGGCGTTGGTAAGCCTTATGGAGTGGGCGGCCAGACGTCTGATCATCATCATCGTGACCACTTGCACGGTGAGTGTGATCGGCGGATTGGTCATCGGCCGTTACGTGGTTCCAGACAATGGTTCGAATGGCTCGGATACCGCGTCCGTCGCGCCGCAGACTTCTCCGAGCGCTACCCCGCCCGGAGTGACGCCGACGCTGGTCCCCTCGCCAAAGCCGTCTAGCCAACCGGCCGACACCGCCGCCCCCACCTCAGTCCCCGGTGTCCCCACCCGGATCAACGAGTTCGGTATCCCGGTCGGTTACCCCCGCACCGAAGCCGGCGCCGTCAGCGCCTGCGCCAACTACGATGCTATTACCGGAAATCTCCGAAACCGCGAGCCTTCCCGCATAAGAAGCATGTTCGATTCGATTGCTGCGACCCCCGAATCGGCGAAGCGAATTTCTGAACTGATCATCTCGAATGACATAGAAAGCGCAAAAGCATACGGCGCTTCATCCATTCAATCTCCCAACTTCACTCTAATTGGACGTATCGCCGGATATACGGTTCGATCCTATGATGAAAATAAAGCCGACATCACCCTCTGGGGAACCGTTGCATTCGGCATCTACGGAAATCAAAACCCGAATCTCGCCCCACGGCAGGGTTGGGGAACCGACTATTGTCAGGTCGTATGGAGTTCGGGAGACTGGAAACTTAAAGACGAAAAAGATGGCCCTTCGGAGCCCGCCATCACCGAGCGCGCAGCTGAAAATTTCAAAGAATTTCTATTGGTCGGAGCTGGAACGTGACCGAAGATAAGGAAGTTCTGGCCGTATCGCTTAGTTCACTCAACCCGCTCAACCCCATCAAGGATGCGATATCGGGGAGTGCGGATGCGTACTTCAACTCGATGGGCAAGGCCTTCTGCGGCATGGCGGCTGACCTGTCCAGCTCCATATTCAGCTTCGCGGCGCAGAAGACGACCATCGACCTGAACGCCGACTACGTCGTCCAGAACTACAACATCGCGTTCGGGGTGGCGGTACTGATCGTCACCGGCCTGTTCATCTGCGCCTGCATCATGGGCGCCGTACGCGGTGATCCTCACATCTTCGCACGCGCGCTAGCCTCCACCGGCACCGCGATCCTCGGCTCATTCGTCGCACTCACCCTGCTGCAGATGGTGCTCACTGCCTCGGACGGGATCGCCGACGCCTTCGGTGACGGGAAGCCACTCGGCTCGGCCCTGGTAGCCCAACTGTGGGCTCTACCGGAGCAGGGGAACTTCGCACTCGACATCGTCCTGTCGCTGCTGGTGGCGTTGTTCTCGTTTGCGCTCTTCGTGGTGCTGTACATCCGCAAGGTTGCGATCATCGTGATGGCGGTGTTCATCCCGGTGTATCTGGCCGGGCAGCCGACGATGTCCACGAGCGCCTGGATCAAGCGGGCGACCGAGATCCTCTTGGCGCTTATTTTCGCGAAGCCGGTTATTTACGCGATTTTCACGCTCGGTGCCGGTGTGGCAAGCGACTCGAGCGGCTCCACAGTCGATCAGACACTGACGATCCTCGGCGGGGCCGTGGTGATGATTGCGGCGGTGTTCGCTCCCTTCGTCCTGCTGCACCTGATGGGATTCGCCGACATCCACCTGATGCGCGCCGTCGGTTCAGCAGGTCAGCGCAGTGCGGCGTCGTTCGGCCAAGGGGCGGGTGCGTTGCTGGGATCGACGTCGCGGGAGACTTTCCGCGGAATCGGTGCACGGCTGCAGACCCGCAATCGCGGCATGCTCGGCGACGCCGGTGGCGTCGGCAGCTTTGGCGCCGAGCCCGCGCTGCCCCGGCCGGCCGCGCTACGGACCGGTCGTGGCAGCGGCCTCGGCGCTCCGGCGGGCACGTCCTCCCGGACGGGTGCCGCCACGGCCGCGGTGCGCGGCTCGACGGCCAGCCGGCCCCGGGCCGGCGGTGGCAGTACCCGGCAACCGGCAAGAGCCGCCACCCCCACCAGGGCGACGGTCACGGTCGGCAGCAATTCCAGGCCGGTCGGCGCCACGAGGACGATGCGCCCGGGTTCCGTCACGGGCGGGGCACGCGGGCCCGGTCAGGCCACGACGCGGGTACCCGTGCCCCCGTCGGCGTCCCGGCCTCCGAAGATGACGGCGGCGGTGCCGCCGTCCCGCACCGGCGGCACGTGAGTAGTTGAGTGGCGAGGTAGCGAGGTAGCCGATGATCGCGGAACGCAGTTACCGCTTCGGACCGCTGGAACGCGGCGGAGTCATGCTGGGCATGCGCTGGCCGCAGCTCGGCCTGATGATCGGCGTGATGCTGTGCGTGCTCGGGGCACTTCGCTCTCCACTCCTGTTCATCCCACTCTGGGTACTGATGGGAGTAATGCTCCTATTTGTTGCGTTCGTCCGGGTGGAGGATCGTAATCTCGACCAGTGGGTGCCGATCCTCTTCGGCTTCACGATGCAGAAGGTGACGGGCGAAACGGTGTTCCGTGGCGCGTTCTTCCGGCTGGGTGCCGGGGAGGACCAGCTCAGCCGAACGGTCCTTCCGGGGCCGCTGTCGTCGCTGGTGATGTTGTCCGTACCGGTCGGCGGCGGCCGGTACGTGGCGGTGGTAAAGGATGCCAAGCAGCAGACCTACACCGCCGTCCTGCAGGTGCAGGGTAGCCAGTTCGCCCTGCTGGAGTCCGGTGACCAGCAGGCCAGGGTGGACGCCTGGGGGGAACTGCTGGCCGGGCTGACCGCCGGGGGCGGCAAACTGTCGCGCATCCAGTGGTTGGAACGCACGCTGCCCGACTCCGGCGACCAGCTTCAGCGGCACTGGCGGGTCCGCGGGCATCACGACGACTCTTGGGCCGCCGACGCCTACCAGCAGGTCATCGACGCGGCGGGCCCGGTGGCGCAGCGACACGAGACCTACCTCTCGTTTCAGCTTCGGGCCAGGGACGCCCGGCGCGCGATCCAGCGGGCCGGGGGCGGTGACCAGGCGGCCTGCGCCGTCCTGCTCGGCGAACTGCGCACGATGGAGGCGGCTCTCGCCCGTGCGTCCATCAACACGGTCGGATGGCTGCCGCCACGGGCGCTCGCCGCGGTCATCCGCACCACCTACGATCCGTACTCGATCGAGATGATTGACGCGCGGGGTGGTGCGAGTACGGACCTCGCCGGGGGCCTGAAGGGGTTGGCGTCCGGCATCGACCCGGCGGTCGCGGGCCCGGTCCGGACCGTCACCGCCTGGGACCACTACCGCACCGACTCCGGCTTCCACACGACATACTGGATCAATGGCTGGCCGCGTGTGCCCTCCCCTGCCGCGTTCCTCGCTCCGCTGCTGATGGAGACGACCTGTCGGCGGACGGTTTCACTGGTGGTCGAGCCGCTGCCTGGCCGGAAGGCGGAGAAGGCGGTAAACCGACGGCGGATGGCACACCTCGGTGAACAGCAGATGCGGGACAAGGTCGGGAAGGTCACCACCCAGCGCGACGTGGCTGAGGCCGACGAGGTCGAACGCCGCGAGCAGGAGCTGATCGCCGGATTCGGCGCCTTCCGCTTCCACGGCTTCGTCACGGTCTCCGCCGACGACCTCGACGGGCTCGCCGATGCCTGCGGTGAGGCCGAAACGCTGGCCTCACGCAGCCGGTTGGAGATGGTGCGTCTCGTCGGCGAGCAGGATCAGGGCTTCAGCGTCGGAGCACTACCGTTGGCGGTGGGGGTTTCTTGAGCTCAGCACACGACGACGCCTCGGCCCGCGGGTACCCGGTCCCGACCGGCGGATACCCGACCGGCGGCTATGCGGTAGGCGGTTACGTGCCGGCTGGCTATCCGGCCGGTGGAGCCGTGGCCGGTCGCCCCGAGCGTGCCGACAGCAGCCCCGGCGGCCCGGGCGGCCCGGGCGGCCCCGGCGACGAGGGCGTCGACGGCGACTTCGACGACTTCGGCGACGGCGACTTCGACGACCCGCCCAGCTACGACGAGGCTGGTTACGACCCCGACGGCTACGAGGCGGCGGCCTACGAGGCCACGTCCCACGACCCGGGACGCGACACCGAGGGCTATGTGGACCTCGGCGGCGGTCCGCGGCGGCGGCGCGAGGGACACATATCCGCGGAGCCCCCCCGGCGCAGCCGGCGCACGGAACGGGCCGCGGCGGCCACCGAGAAGGCGGCGATGCGCCGGGCCCAGCTAGCCCTGCGCCGGGGCGCACAGCCGCCGCGGCTGTTCGGGCCGTTCGGCGGGCGGACGTTCCACAAGCTGCGGCTTCCCGCGCACATGGAGACGACGGCACAGATCGCCGGCATCTACCCGTTCGTCGTCGACTCCGGCTTGGCCGCGCCCGGCATGTACATCGGTCGGCACGTTTGGTCGGGGAACTCGTTCGACTTCGACGTCTTCGAGCTGTACCGCCAGCAGGTCATCGAGAATCCGAACTTCGCCGTGTTCGGCGCGGTCGGCTCCCGCAAGTCGGCGCTGCTGAAGACGCTGATCTCGCGGGGGGCGGCATTCGGCTACCAGGCCGCCGTACCCTGTGACCCGAAGGGCGAGTACACGCGGCTGGCTCGGCGCCTCGGCTGTGAGCCCACCTACATCGGGCCCGGCATGGCCACCCGGCTGAACCCGCTCGACGCCCCACCCCGTCCGATGGGCATCGCCGACGAGGACTGGGCCCGTGAGGTGAAGCGGGCTCGTTCGGCACTCCTGTCGTCCCTGATCGAGACGGCGAAGGGGGTACCGCTCACCCCGGCCGAGCACACCGCGGTCGACCTGGCTCTCGACGTCGTGACCCGGCAGATCACCGGGGCGTCCCCGGACCGGTGGGCAACCCCGCTCCTGCCGCACGTGCTGGAGGCGATGACGGATCCGACCGAGGAGGACTGTGTCAACCTCCCGATGACCGCGACCGAGCTGCGCGACGCCTCCCGGGATGCCACGCTGACCCTGCGCCGGCTCACGCACGGCGCGCTGGGCGGTCTGTTCGACGGGCTTACCACCTCCCCGCTGGACTTCGACCGTCCGATCGCCGTGCTGAACCTGGAGCGGGTCCAGGGCAGCGATGAGATGATCGCCCTGATCATGACCTGCGCGCAGGCGTGGATGGAAGCGGCACTCATGCGCCAGGACGGCGTGCAGCGCTACGTCGTCTACGACGAGTGCTGGCGGCTGATGCGGTTCGCCGGCCTCGTCCGCCGGCTGTCCGCCCAGCAGAAGCTCGCCCGGCAATGGGGATGCGCGAACGCGATCGTTGCCCACCGTATCTCCGACCTGCTGTCCGCCTCGCCGGACTCGGTGGAGATCGCCAAGGGCCTGCTCGCCGAGACCGCGATCCGGATCCTCTACAAGCAGGCGTCCGATCAGATCGCCGACACGCAGGCCGCGCTCGGGCTCACCGATGTCGCCGCCGACCTGCTCCCCAGGCTCGACCCGAGCTACGCCCTGTGGCTGATCGGCGCCCGCGCCTTCTATGTCGAGCACGTCGTCGGCGACCTGGAGATCCCCGTGGTGCTCAACGGCTCGAAGATGCACGGCGAGGTCGACGACACCAACCTGACCCCCGACGATCTGGATCCGGCCGAGCTGGACCCGCCGGATCTCGGTCCCGGCCGGCTGCGCCGGATGGCCGACGAACTCCTCGACAACCGGGAACTCGGGAGCGGGGAGCTCGGGAGCGGGGAGCTCGTCGACGGCCCGGCCGTCCCACGGGCCGCCGGCCTCACGGGCAGGTTCGGTTACCCGCCCGTGGAGCCCAGCCCCAGCTCCACCAGCTGACGATCCCCGGGCGGCGCGCCGAGGGCGCGGTACCTGAGGACCTCGACGCGCCGGCAGGGCGGCCCCGTCAGCGTTGGAAGGTCACCCGCAGCACGGCCCGGGCGAGGGTGTGGAAGGTGAGGTTGAAGCCGACGACGGCCGGTGAGACCTCGTCGTTGATCTCTAGTTCCGGAACGTCGACCGCGTGGACGGTGAAGATGTACCGGTGCGGTACGTCGCCCTGCGGCGGCGCGGCCCCGCCATACGCCTTGGAGCCCCAGTCGCTGCGCACGTGATACGCGCCGACGGGCAGGCCGGTGAAGTCACCGCTGCCCGCGCCGCGGGGAAGCTCGGTCACCGCCGCGGGGATGCCCACCAGGACCCAGTGCCAGAATCCGCTGCCGGTGGGCGCGTCCGGGTCGTAGCAGGTGACGACGAAACTCCTGGTCTCGGCGGGCTGACCGAACCAGGCCAGCTGTGGGGAGATGTCGGCACCCCCGGCGCTGGTGTGCACCTGATCGGACGGAACGACTCCACCGTCGACGAGGTCCGTACTGGTCACGGTGAACAGCGGTTTGGCGGGCAGCACGTCGAACGGGTCGGGGGGTGTACCGCGGTCGAGCAGGGACATCTACCATTCCTTCCGTTACGCCATTCGATGACATTCCCGAGACGGAACCGTCACCTGCCGGCTCTACGCTTCTCCGCGATGAAACCTCACCCGGAGGTGCGCCGGGCCGTCGGCATGCGGTTCCAGACAACCTGGTGAGGTCCCGGTGAGACTGGTCACCGCCATCCTGCGTCCACATCGCATCGATGACGTACGCACCGCCCTTGAGACCTTCGGTATTCAGGGTATGACGGTCAGCCAGGTGACCGGATTCGGCATCGAACTGTGGCGTACCCAGACATATCGCGGGCAGACCTTCCACGATGAGTCGGTGAGCGCCGTGCGGGTCGAGTGCGTCGTCGCGGACTCCGACGTCGAGGACGTCATCGAGGTGATCCGGAGATCGGGCGGATCGGCGGCCAGCGGAGCCGGCAAGATCTGGGTTCTTCCTGTTGACGCCCTCGCCCGCGTCCGCACGGGGGAACGCGGACCGGACACCTTGTGAGTGCGGACGCCTCGTGAGTCCGGCGGCGCCCCGGCTGCACCGAGGGCGACCAGCAGACTGCACCGACCGTGACCAGCTCGGTTGCCGCGATCTCTCGATGGCCCCCAAGGCCACAACACCACCCACCAATAGTGAGATGATCGTCATACAAACGATGCTTTCGGTGTGCGACCAGCGACTGTTCCCACCTTTGGGTGACGAGGAGAGGCGACAATGACCCGTTGACCCGATACGGTTGACGGGTCCCGGCGGGCGTCCCGCCGACTCCCCCCGTATCGGTGCGGAGCCCGCCGGGACCCGTCCTCGCGACTTGGCCGCATCACAGGTAACCGTCGCGCGGCTGCGATGACCACCGGGGTATCCCAATCAGCCCCGGTCGTCTTGATCAGTCCCGGTCAGTCCTGATCAGTCTCGCTCAGTCCCGGGGTCTGACGTTGATGAGCAGCCGAGTGACGCCCGCCGCCGCGGTGTGGCCGTACCGCGAAGGTCGCAGCCTCCTCGGCGACCGGGGCACTCCTGCCGAATTCAGCGGAGCCTTCCCGCACGGCACCGTTCCTGGCCCGCTTCCTACGGCGGGCCCGGAGGAATTCGAAAGCGATGGGAAGCACCGAGACGGCGACAATTAGAATCAACATCGGCTCAATTTTGTTCCGTACAAAATCTATCTTACCGAGGTAAAAACCCAGAACCGTGAGGCCGCAACCCCAGACCACCCCGCCCACAATGTTATAGGTGATGAAGATGCGGTAGTTCATCCGGCTCACGCCGGCGATGACCGGAGTGAAGGTGCGGACCACGGGAACAAACCGCGCCAGGATGATGGACCGCGGCCCGTATTTCTCGAAGAACTCGTGCGACTGCTCGACGTACTCCTGTTTGAACAGCCGCGAGTCGGGGCGTCGGAACAACGCCGGACCGGCTCTTCGACCGATCAGGTAGCCGACTTGGTCGCCAGCCACCGCGGCGAGCCCGATCAGGACAGCCGCCACCGGCAGCGGGGTGGAAAGCTCGTCGCGGGCGATCAGCATACCCACGGTGAACAGCACGGAGTCACCCGGGAGGAAGAACCCGACCAGTAGGCCGGACTCCACGAAGACGATCAACAGAACGACAGCCAGGCCCGCTTTGGCCAGGCTGTCCGCGCTGAGGACGCCAGGGCCGAGAGCGAGGGTATTCGACGCGAATGCATTCACTATCGCGGGCCTCCGACAGGCTTCGACGACGGGTTGGACACGTCCGTGAGACCGCGGCAACCATCGAGGGACCGCTACCGCACCCGCCTGAGGACACCGTAAGGGTATCGAGCGCTCTTCCGTCTCCCACCGGGCACCCGCAAGAGTGGCTCCACGGCGTCCCGGGCACGTCCCGGGCACGTCCCGGCAGGTCCGGTTACGCCCGGTACGTCCCTCATGGGTGCCCGATCATAGGTGCCCGAATCGTCCAGCGAAGCGATCCACCGCCAGTCAAGATCCGGCCGGCCCAGGCGGACCGCCGACGCGATGGCCGGATGTGCCTCATTAGACTTAATTCGTGCATTATCGGCGGCCAAGCTTGGATCAGCAGCCTGTTGTCCCGAATGATCCGAGTGGCCCGCCGGCCTGGCCGGATGCGTTAACACCACGGCCCCCGCGCTCCCGGCCAACGCAGTCAGCGCAGTCAGGGAGGCCGACACGATCGGCTGCGGGGGCCACCCCTGTCGGGGCGCACCGATGCCCCTCCCGTCCGGTCCGTACCCCGCTGCTCGCGGTCCGGCTCCTGCTCGGGCTGCTGCCCCTCGCGGCCTGCGGAAAGCGGGCTGGCGGCGGCGACGGATCATCCCCCGCGATCAGTGCCGGCGGACCCGATGAGCGAGGTGCATCGTTACCACCGGGAACCCGCGGGGAAATTCTGTCCAGTCAGGTGGTCGCGCCGGCCCCGACTGGTATCCGGGCGTGGCGGGTGATGTACCGGTCCCACGCGACGCCGGGCGTCGACATTCCGGTGTCCGGGATAATCCTGGCTCCGGAGGAGAACGTTCCGGTTCCGCCGGGCGGCCGAAAAATCGTCGCATTCGAGCATGGCACCACGGGCCTCAAGGATGCCTGTGCACCGTCGGCGGCACGACCCGCGCTGATCGCCGCCGCCTCGACTTTTCCGCTCGTCCGGGCCGGTTATGTCGTGGCCCTCACAGACTATCCGGGGCTGGGGAGTCCCGGCGAACACGCGATCTACGTTGCCGAGCCGGAGGGCAGGGCCGTGCTTGACGCGGCACGCGCCGCCGCTGCCCTCAAGGCGACCGGTGCCGGTCGCGACATCGTCCTCTGGGGCTATTCGCAGGGCGGCCAGGCGGTGTTAGCCGCCGGAGCGCTTGCCGCCGCCTACGCACCCGAGCTACGGATCCGGGGAGTCGTCGCAACCGCCCCCCTGGCCGACCTGCCGGCGTCCCTCGCCACCTTGCAGCACAATACCGACGGGGTCGCCTATGTCCTGCTGGCGATAATCGGGCTGTCCGTCGAGGACCGGACGATCAATCTGGACCGGGTGCTCACCCCGACCGGCCGGCGACTGCTGTCGATCGCCCGCGACCGTTGCGCCACCGACCTCACCAGGGCGAGCATCGGTACGTCCGTCGACACCGCCTTTACCGTCAATCCTCTGGATCATCAGCCCTTCGCAGCCGGATTCGCCCGGCAGCGAGAGGTGGCCCTGCGGAAGATGGCTCCGACCCTCGTTCTCCAGGGTGACCTCGACCTGGTGATCCGACGCACGGTGACCGACGGCGTGGTCACCGGGCTGTGCCGGAAGGGCACGACCGTGGACTACCGGCGTTACCCCGGCGCGGACCACGGCACCGTCCTCGGCGCATCGATGGCCGACCTCACCGCCTGGGTCGCGCAGCGCTTCGCCCCGTACCCGCCGCCGGTCACCGACATCTGCGAGATGCGCGCAGCCCGGTTCGGATCACCCGTCCCCGGATAAACGGGCTCGTCGCCAGCTCACGGCTGTCCCCGGCTCACGGTAGGGCCTGTGGACAACCGTGCGCCCGAGCACACCCTGCCCATCGGTGGTTTGTTGTGATCGTTTGATCATGTATGGACGGCCGGGGAATTGTCTGGCTGTGTCGGGTAGGGAAGGAGCGGTTCGGCCGCGGAGGTGATCGTGATGACAGAGCCGCTGCCGTGCCCGCCGGCTCCGGCGCCGGTGGAGGCGTACGCATCCCGGTTGGATGGCCTGTTCGCCTCCCGGGCGCAGCGGCGGGCGTTCCGGGACTACCTGGTCGGTCTGCTGCTGCCGCGGGACCGGAACAAGACGCTGACCTGTCTGGCCGGGGCGGAGCCGGTGGTGGGCGCGCAGCACCGGGAGATCCAGCGGCTGCAGTGGTTTCTGTCCGAGTCGCCGTGGGACCACGAGAAAATCAACACTCGGCGGGTTGAGCTGCTCATGGCGGCGCCGGCCACCCGGCCTCATCCCGGCGGGGTACTGATCCTGGACGACTCCGGGGACCGCAAGAGCGGGCACGCCACCGCGGGCGTGTCCCGTCAGTACATCGGTTCCCGAGAACCGACCGACACGCTCGCCGCCGGACACCGGCTCCGCCTCTACCTACCCCCATAGATCACGGATCACGAACTGCCGATCACAACAAACCACCGCCATCCATGGGGACCGCCA